>JBFXEM010000339.1:0-3491 GCA_050180135.1 Solirubrobacterales bacterium
TGACGGCGCCGACCGCGAAGGTGACCGCCATCGCCTTCGACCAGCGCCGGGCCAGCTCCATCGCGTCGTCGTCGCCGCGCTTGAGGCCGAGGTAGTTGGCGAGCAGGATCGTCGCCGGCAGCGCCACCCCGAGGCAGGAGAGGACGATGTGGAAGGCCAGCGTGAAGGCCATCATCTCGCGCGCGGCGAGAAGATTCGACGCCGACGCCGCCAGTGGGAGCGGGTCGAACGGGATCATGCGGCGAGCCTACTGGCCGCGGCGGGCGTTGCGGTAATGGCGGATCAAGGCGTTGGTCGAGCTGTCGTGGCCGAGCTTCGGCTCCTCCTCGGCCTCCAGCTCGGGGATGATCGCCACCGCCAGCACCTTGCCCAGCTCGACCCCCCACTGGTCGAAGGAATCGATCCCCCAGATCGCGCCCTGGGTGAAGACGCTGTGCTCGTAGAGGGCGACCAGGCTGCCGAGGGTCTCGGGGGTGAGGCGCTCGGCGAGGATCGTGTTCGAGGGGCGGTTGCCCTCCATCACCCGGTGTGGGACGACCGCCTCCGCCGTCCCCTCCGCCCGCACCTGCTCGGCCGTTTTGCCGAAGGCCAGCGCCTCGCCCTGGGCGAAGACGTTGGACATCAGCAGGTCGTGGTGGCGCCCGAGCGGGTTCAGCGAGTGGGCGAAGCCGATGAAGTCGCAGGGGATCAGCTTCGTCCCCTGGTGGATCAGCTGGTAGAAGCTGTGCTGGCCGTTGGTCCCCGGCTCGCCCCAGTAGATGGCGCCGGTCTCGTAGTCGACGTGGGTGCCGTCGAGGGTGACGTGCTTGCCGTTGGACTCCATCGTCAGCTGCTGCAGGTAGGCCGGGAAGCGGTGCAGGTACTGGTCGTAGGGGAAGACGCCGCTGGTCTGGGCGCTGAAGAAGTCGCCGTACCAGACCGAGAGCAGCCCCATCAGCAGCGGCAGGTTGGAGCCGGTCGGGGCCTCTTGGAAGTGCTCGTCGATCGCGTGGAAGCCGGCCAGCATCTCGGCGAACTGGGCCGGGCCGATCGCCAGCATCGTCGAGAGGCCGATCGCGGAGTCCATCGAGTAGCGGCCCCCCACCCACTCCCAGAAGCCGAACATGTTGTCGGTGTCGATCCCGAACTCGGCGACGCCCTCGGCGTTGGTGGAGACGGCGACGAAGTGCTTGGCGACCGCGGCCTGATCGCCGCCGAGCCCGGCCAGGACCCACTCGCGGGCCGTCTTCGCGTTGGTCATCGTCTCCAGCGTCGTGAAGGTCTTCGAGGAGATCACGAACAGGGTCTCGGCCGGGTCGAGGTCACGCGTGGACTCGGCGAAGTCGGTGCCGTCGACGTTGGAGACGAAGCGGAAGGTCAGCTCCCGGCGGCTGTAGTGGCGCAGCGCCTCGTAGGCCATCACCGGCCCTAGGTCCGAGCCTCCGATGCCGACGTTGACGACGTTGCGGATCGGCCTGCCGCTGTGGCCCCGCCACTCGCCGGAGCGCACGCGCTCGGCGAAGGCGCCCATGCGGTCGAGCGTCTCGTGCACCTCCTTGACGACGTCGACGCCGTCGACCACGAGCGAGCGGTTGCGCGGCATCCGCAGCGCCACGTGCAGGACGGCGCGGTCCTCGGAGACGTTGATGTGCTCGCCTGCGAACATCGCTTCGCGGCGCTCGGCGACGCCGCGTTCGCGGGCCAGCTCGCCCAGCAGCAGCAGCGTCTCGTCGGTGATCCGGTTCTTGGAGAAGTCGAGGTGCAGGCCGGCGGCGTCGGCGACCAGGCGCTCGCCGCGCTCGGCGTCGGCGGCAAAGAGGTCCCGCAGATGGGTGCCCCGGATCTGCTCGTAATGAGCCTGCAGCGCCGCCCAGGCGGGCAGCTCCCGCAGCGGCGCCCCGGTCACCCGGTTACGACGCCGCGCTTGGAGGCGATCGAGCCGAGCAGCTCTTCCCAGGACTTGACGAAGCTCGCCTTGCCCTCCTCCTGGAGGCGGGCGGCCAGCGCGGCGACGTCGATGCCGGCGTCGGCGAACTCGGCCAGGACGGCCTCGGCGTTGCCGCCGTCGCTCGGCAGCAGGTCACCGACCTCGCCGTGCTGGGAGAAGGCGACGAGGGTCGGCTCCGGCATCGTGTTGACCGTGAACGGCGAGGCCAGCGCTTCGACGTAGAGGGTGTCGGAGGCGTCGGGGTCCTTGGTCCCGGTCGAGGCCCACAGCAGGCGCTGGGCGCGGGCGCCCTCGTTGAGCAGGCGCTGCCAGCGGTCGGAGTCGAGCAGCTCGTGGTAGGCGCGGAAGGCGCGGCCGCCGATCGCGACCCCGAGCCGGTTCTTCAGCTCAGCCGGGACCGTCTCGGCGACGGCGACGTCCCAGCGGCTGATGAAGAGCGAGGCGACCGAGCCGACGTTGGGGTCGAGCCCGGCCTCGATCCGCCGTTCGATCCCCTTCATGTAGGCGTCGGCGGCGCCGAGGTAGTGCTTGTCGTCGAACAGCAGCGTGACGTTGACGGGGACGCCGGCGAAGATCGTCTCCTCGATCGCCTTGTGGCCGGCCACGGTGCCGGGAATCTTGATGAAGAGGTTGTCGCGCTCGGCCGCGGCGTGCAGCTGCGCGGCCTGCTCGATCGTCGCCTCGGCGTCGTCGGCCAGCAGCGGCGAGACCTCCAGCGAGGCCCAGCCGTCGACGCCGTCGGTGCGCTCGTGAACCGGGGCGAAGAGGTTGGTGGCGTCGCGCAGGTCGGCGATCGCCAGCTCGAAGAAGATCTTCTCGTCGGCGTTGGCGCCGATCCCGTCGCTCTGGTCGGTGGTGTCGCCGAGCTCGGCGATCTGCTCGTCGTAGGCGTCGCCGGCGCCGATCGCCTTGTCGAAGATCGTCGGGTTCGAGGTCAGCCCGGTGACCGAGAGCTCGTCGATGTAGCCCTGCAGGACGCCCTCGGCCAGCATCGGCCGGGTGATGTTGTCGAGCCAGAGGCTCTGGCCCAGTTCATGCAGCCTCGCGGTCGCCTTCATCGCTCCTCCTCCATCGCTCCGGCCTTCACTTTCCCACCCTTCGCAACCGCTTCGCGGGCAACCGCGGCGATCTGCTCAGGGGTGAAGCCAAACTCCTTCTCGACGTCCTTGAACGGCGCCGACTGCCCGAAGGTGTGCATGCCGATGATCGTGCCGTCGCTGCCGACGTATCGCTCCCAACCGAGCGTCGAGGCCTCCTCGATCGCGACCCGGACGCCGCTGTCGGGCAGGACCTCGTCGCGGTAGGCGGCGTCCTGGCGGTCGAAGATCTCCCAGCAGGGCAGGCTGACGACGCGCGAGCGGATGCCCTCGGCGGCCAGCGTCTCGTGGGCGCCGAGCGCGAGGAAGACCTCGCTGCCGGTCGCGATCAGGGTCAGCTCGGGGTCGCCCTCGCAGTCGGCGAGCACGTAGCCGCCCCTCTGGACCCCCTCGGCGGAGGCGTATCGGGAGCGGTCGAAGACGGGGACGGTCTGGCGGGTCATCACCAGGGCGATCGGGTTGTGGGT
>JBFXEM010000340.1:0-3467 GCA_050180135.1 Solirubrobacterales bacterium
GCTGGTGATGTGGTTCCCCAACGTCACCGTCGCCTGTACGCGCGTTGCCCTGGCGATGTCATTCGACGGGGTGCTGCCCGCCAAGGTCGGGAGGGTCGAGCGCCGTACCCACGCCCCGGTGAACGCGATCCTGCTGGTCTTCGCCGGGTACCTGTTGATGTGTGTGCTGTACCTGCTGTACAAGGACGTGATCGCCTTCACCTCGGCGTTCATCCTGCTCAGTCTCCTCACCTTCACGGTCACCGTGATCGCGGGAGCGCTGATGCCGTTCCGGCGCAAGCAGCTGTTCGAGTCCTCGCCCCCGGGGGTCCAGCACCGGATTGCGGGGATCCCGACGATCACCCTGGCGGCGATTCCGTTCACCATATTCTCGGGCTGGCTCATCTACCGCTGCCTGGAGGACGACCGGCTCGGCGCCAACACCGACAAGGCCCTGATCGCGATGGGCGCGCTGTACGCCGTTTCGCTCGCGATCTACCTCGTCGCCTGGTACGTCCGGCGCCAGCGCAGCGGGCTGAGTCTGGGCGAGGCGATGCGAGAGTTGCCGGTGGAGTGAGGATGGGACTGTTCCGAAAGGGAAACGCCGGGCCGGCGCCGTCGCGGTTGTACTTCGCGACGGACCTGCACGGCTCCGAGGTGTGCTTCCGCAAGTTCCTCCACGCCTCCGACGCGTATCGGGCGACCACCGTGATCATGGGCGGCGACTGCACGGGCAAGATGCTCGTGCCGGTCGTCGCCGGCGGTGACGCGTACCGGTGCACCTGGCACGGCGAGCAGCTGAGCTTCGGTGACGACAACGGCGAGCTCGCGGCGGTCGAAAAGCAGATCAACGACGCCGGTTTCTACGCGGCCCGGCTCAGCGAGGAGGAGTACGCGCATCTCTCGGCGGATCCCGCCGCGATGCACGAGCGTTTCTCGCGGGAGATGTGCGACCGCCTGGAGCAGTGGTGCGAGCTCGCCTCCGAACGCCTCGGCGACAGCGAGGTGAGGATGATCGCCAGCCCCGGCAACGACGACGAGTTCGAGATCGACCAGGTCCTCGAGGACGCGCCCTTCGTCGAGCCCGGCCAGGACCAGGTGATCCGGATCGGGGCGCACGAGATGATCAGCATCTGCTGGTCGAACCCGACCCCGTGGGATACGCCCCGGGAGTGCGCCGAGGAGGAGCTCGCGGCGAAGATCGACGCGGCGGCCGCCGGCATCGAGGACATGGCCAATGCCATCTTCAACCTCCACGTGCCGCCCTACGGGACCGGTCTCGACGAGGCTCCGAAGCTCGACGCCGAACAGCGCATGGAGGCGGCGGGGGCGATGGCGGCGGTCGGCAGCACCGCCGTGCGGGACGCGATCCTCAACTACCAGCCGCTGCTCAGCCTGCACGGGCACATCCACGAGTCCAAAGGCGTGCAGAAGCTCGGCCGCACCACCTGCATCAATCCGGGCAGCGTGTACGGAGAAGGCTCCCTGCTGGGTGTGACCGTGGACCTGACCGACCAACGGGTGGCGAGCTACTCGCTCACCGCGGGCTGAGCGATGGCCGACGGAAACCACAGCAACGGAAGCGCCGTGGTCGCGCAGATCGTCGAGGCAGAACGCGTCGTCGGCCTGGCGCAGGAGCGCGGCGTGCCGCTGCGCCTGATGGGCGGGGTGGGCATCGCCCTCACCTGTCCCAGCGCCCGCAGCGCGCCGCTCGCGCGGCAGTACTCGGATCTCGATTTCGTCGGCCTCGCGAAGACGGTCGGCGGCATCGAGGAGGTGTTCGGAGAGGTCGGCTACGGGGCCGACGAGGAGTTCAACGCGCTCTACGGAGACGGTCGCCTCTCCTTCGCCCGCGCCGACGCGCACGCCGACGTCTTCCTCGACCGGGTCCGGGCGTGCCACGTCCTCGACCTGCGCGGGCGGCTCGACCTCTGGCCGCTGACGGTTCCCCCCGGAGACCTCCTCCTGACCAAGCTGCAGATCGTCGAGACGACCGACAAGGACCTGGTCGACATCGTCGCGCTGGTCATCGACCACGACCTCACCCCGGACGATTCGGGGATCAACGTCACCCGCTTGACCGAGGTCTGCGCCAACGACTGGGGCTGGTGGCGAACGGTCAGCGGCACCACCGAACAGGCGATCTCGGCGGCGGAGCGCCTCGGCTCCTCCGGGCTCGCGGTCGGCGATGCCGTGTCCCGTTTGCGGCAGATTCTCGAGCTGCTCTCCAGCGCGCCGAAGTCGCGCCGCTGGAAGCTGCGCAGCCGGTTGGGCGACAAGGTCGTCTGGTACGACGAGCCCGAAGAAGCAGAGCGCTGAGAGAGCTGACCGCGATGGCCCCAGAACCAGAGAGGACCGACCCCGAAATGGCGACTAGCGAGGATTCGACGCCCACGTACAGCCCCAACGCCGACCAGGAGCTGCGCAGCGCGGTCGTCGAGGATCTCCGCGACAACGCTTACAACTGTTACTCCTCGGGGCACAAGTTCTGCCGGGAGGTGTGCCCGGTCACCCAGGTGACCCGGAACGAGAACCACACCCCGACGGCGTTCCACGCGAACCTGGTGGCGATGGAGCGTGGCCACCTCGAGCTCGAGGACGTGGCCGACGACTACGTGCACTGCACCCAGTGCGGGGCCTGCGAGCTGCGCTGCCCCAACACGCTGATGGTCGGCGACTTCTACCGTGCTCGCACCGAGACGGTGAAGGTGGTGCGCGCGATGCGCAGCTTGATGGTCGCCGAGGGCCTCGCCCCCGAGCAGTGGCAGCTCTGGAACCGGCTGACCGACGAACTCAAAAACGAGCCGGTCCTCGGCCTCGAGGGCCAGCAGCCCAACGGCCAGGAGCACGTGCGCGACTGGGCCCACGGGCTCGACCTCCCGACCGGCGGCGAGACGATCATGTTCGTCGACTGCGAGGCGGCCTTTCACCGCACCTCGATCCCGCGCGCGACGGCGCTGATCCTGCAGAAGGCCGGCGTCGAGTTCGGGCTGATGCGGGAGCAGTGGTGCTGCGGCGGCCCGGCCGCGGAGATGGGCTACGTCGACCAGGCCCGGAGCTTCGCCGAGCACAACGTCGCCGACTGGCGCGCCGTGGGCGCGAAGCGCATCATCGCGATCGAGCCCCACGACTACGTCCACTTCACCGAGGACTACCCCGCCTACTTCGGAGACGACTTCGACTTCGAGGTAATCCAGATCGTCGACCTCGTGGCCGAGCTGATTCGCGAAGGGCGGCTGGAGCTGACCGAGCCGATCGAGCACGTCGCCACCTACCACGACCCCTGCCGGCTCAACAAGCGCAAGGGCATCCACGAGGCGCCGCGGGAGATCCTGCGGGCGATCCCGGGGCTGGAGTTCCGCGACGTCGACCGCGTTACCCAGTGGTCCTACTGCTCCGGCGGCGGCGGCGGCTTGCCGATCGCCAAGCCGGAGATCACCGCCGAGATCAGCAAGCGCCGGCTGGAGAAGGCGTCCGAGCTCGAGGTC
>JBFXEM010000341.1:0-3467 GCA_050180135.1 Solirubrobacterales bacterium
CGCGTCTACTGGTACTTCGGGGCCCGCGGCGAGGATCGGCCGGGGCGAGCCGAGCAGCTCTGCGCCGCCTTCGACCCCGCCGTCGGCGAGCTCGTCGCCCTCACCCCGCCGCAGGAGATCCTCGTCCACCGCCTCTACGACCGCGACCCGGCGAAGAGCTGGAGCCGCGGCGCCGTCACCCTGCTCGGCGACGCCGCCCACCCGATGCTGCCGTTCATCGGCCAGGGCGCCTGCGCGGCGCTCGAGGACGCGGTCGTGCTCGGCCAAGCGGCCGCCGCCCAGGGCGATCCCGCGGCCGCCCTCGCCGCCTACGAGCGCGCCCGCGTCAAGCGCGCCGCGCTCTTCGTCAAGACCTCGCGCCAGGCCGCCGCCATCGCCCTGCCCCGCTCGCCGTTCGCCCGCCGCGTCCGCAATGCCCTGCTGCCGCTCGTCCCCGAAGCCGCCCGCCTGCGCCAGTTCAAGCCGTTCCTGGAGTGGGCGCCGGAAGGGCTTGGGGCCGCCAGGGCGAACTGAGCACTCGTGACTCGCAAGCTCAGCGTCGGCGACACCCTCAACGAGGTCTTCTCCCTCTACGGCTCCAATGCCGGCGTGCTGCTGCCGATCGCCTTCTGGCTCTTCCTCGTCGTCGCCATCGTCGACGGCCTCGCCGGAGCCAACCTGGCGCTGTTCCCGCTCGTGATCATCGTCAGCACGATCGCCGGCACGCTCTACCAGGGGATCGTCGTCAGCCTCGTGCGCGACGTCCAGGACGGGCGTCGCGACTCCTCGATGGGCGATCTCGTCAACCAGGCGATGCCGTTCATCCTGCCGCTGATCGGCGCCGGCATCCTCTCCGGCATCGGCGTCGGGATCGGCCTGATCCTGCTGATCGTGCCCGGCCTGATCCTGCTGACGATCTGGGCCGTGATCGCGCCGGCGATCGTGATCGAGCGCAGCGGCGTGATCGACGCCTTCGGGCGCTCCCGCGAGCTCGTCCGCGACAACGGCTGGCCGGTCTTCGGCGTCATCATCGTCGCCTTCCTGATCGCGATGATCGGCGGCCTGATCTTCGGCGGAATCGCCGCCAGCATCGCTGACGGGCCGCTGCTGCGGATCGTCTTCAGCGCCCTCGCCTCGACGATCACGGCCCCGATCGGCGCCCTCGTCGCCGCCGTCCTCTACTACCGCCTGCTGGCGATCAAGGGCGCGCCGACGGTCGATCCGGCGGCGCCAGTCGGCCCTCCGGCGTAAGCAGCGCGAGCACCCCCGGGTCGGGCTCGACGACCACGTCGGAGCTCAGGTAGCGGTCGTAGGTCGGGCGCAGCCCGCGCCGCCTCCCGATCGGCGCCAGCACCCCGAAGAGCAGCTTCTGGACCCAGGGCGGCGGCGTTGCCACCACGATCACGTCGCTGTAGTGCGTGGCGCTGACCGCCAGCTGCAACGGGTGCGGCACGCCTTTCTTGTCGACCTTGCCGTCGCGGGCGAGGCCGAAGAAGGCGCCGACCATCTCGACGAAGCGCTCGCCCGGCTCGACTTCGACGAGGACCTGGGCTTCCTCGGCGCCGACCTGCCACCAGTCGTGCAGGGTTTCGGGCGGCACCTCGGCCAGCTCGCCGGGCCCGAGCACGCGCTCCTCGTCGCCGACCAGGAAGCCGACCTCCCCGTGCAGGACGCGGAAGCGCTCGGTCAGGTTCGGGTGCCGATGCTTGACGGAGACGCGGCCGCCGGGCTTCACGAAGAGGTGGGAGACGAGCACGCCCTGCGCCTGCACCCGCGGGTCGGAGAGGACGACGGCGCGCTCGCCGGTGACCGGGTTCTCGAAGACCTGGCCGCGGCGGTCGGGCAGGGAGGGCGCGGCGCTCGCCCCGGCGGCGGTCAAACCCCAACCCCGGTCGGGCTGCCGATCGGCAGCCACTCGAAGGCGCCGGCGACCGCGTCCGGAGCGCTCGCCAGCTCGCGCTCGATCGCCTCGCGGCCCTCGCGGAAGTGCTTCCAACCCTCGTAGTGGATCGGGATCGCCTTGCGCGGGGCGATCGCGCCGCAGAGCTCGACCGCCTCGGCCGCGGTCATCGTGTAGCGCAGCGGCCCGGAGATCGGGAACCGGACGCCACCGAGGTGCAGCAGCGCGGTGCCGACGTCGAGGCGGTCGGCGACCTCGCGGACGCCGTCGTAGAGGACGGTGTCGCCGGAAATCCAGAGCAGCCCGTGCTCCTGACCCTCCCAGGCGAGCGCGAACCCGATCACCTCGCCGACGATCGGCTTGCTCAGCGGCGGGCCGTGGCGGCAGGGGGTGGCGGTGATCTCGATCCGCGGCTTGCCGGGCGCCTCCAGCGTCGTCCGCGCCCACGCTTCCAGGCCGCGGACGTTGGCGCCGCCGAGCCGCTTCGCCCCGGGCACGGTGGTCAGCACGGTGGCGGCGCCGGGCAGCAGCTCGCGCCCGGCGGCGTCGAGGTTGTCCTCGTGGTGGTCGTGGCTGAGCAGGATCGCGTCGATTGGGCCGAGCTCGGCGGGGCCGATCGCCGGCTCGGCGAGTTTGGTCGAGCCAGTGCCCCAGCCGAAGCGGTAGTCGCCGCCGGCGTGGTCGAAGGTCGGGTCGGTCAGCAGCCGCCAGCCGCCGAACTCGATCAACAGGGTGGGACCGCCGATGTGGGTCAGGGTCACGTCCATTCCGCTCCCCTATTAGATCACCGGAAGCGACACCCGCAGACAGGCGCCGCCGAGGTTGCTGGCACCGGCCTCGATGTCGCCGCCGTGGGCGGAGACGATCGAGCGTGAGATCGCCAGCCCGAGCCCGAAGCCGGGGACCTGGCGCGATTTCGCGTCCTCGCCGCGGTAGAGGTGCTCGAAGAGGTGCGGAGCCTCCTCGGGGTCGATCCCGGGGCCGCTGTCGTCGACGGTCAGCCAGGCCCTGCCCGAGCAGGCCCCGAGCCGCACTTCGATCCGCCCGCCCCGGGGGGTGAACTTGATCGCGTTGGCGAGCAGGTTGGTGACGACCTGGGCAATCCGGTCGGAGTCGGCGATGACCGGCAGCGCCCCGCCTTCGATCGCCACCGTCAGCTCCAGCCCGGCGACCTCTGCGTCGGGACGCATCGCCTCGCTCTCGGCGGCGACCAGCTCGGCAAGGTCCAGCGGCGTCCTTGTCAGCTCGAACTCGCCGGCCTCGATGCGGGCGATGTTGAGCAGGTCGTCGACCAGCCGCAGCTGCCGGCGGGCGTTGCGCTCGATCACCTCGAACTGGTCGCGCTGCTGCTCGCTCGCTTCCCCCCGCATCAGCGCCGCGTAGCCGAGGATCGAGGTCAGCGGGGTGCGCAGCTCGTGCGAGACCGAGCCGAGGAATTCGCTCTTCGCCCGCTCCAGTTCCGCCGCGACCTGGCGCGCCCGCCGTTCCTCGGTGACGTCGCGCTGCACCGCCACCCAGACCTGGCCGAAACGGGGGTGGTCGAAGGTCGTGGTGGTGGTCCGGCACCAGATCTCGCCCCCGTCCTTGC
>JBFXEM010000342.1:0-3443 GCA_050180135.1 Solirubrobacterales bacterium
CTCGGGCCGGCACCCGCTGCGCTCGGCGGCGAAGCCGGCGACGACCCGTCGCCAGGCCGCGTAGCGCATGGTCGCGTGCGCCTGCAGGACCGGGTCGCGGGTGATCAGCGTCATCTGCATCCGCAACGCCGGCAGTTCCTCGGGCTCGCACCGGTTCGCGAGCAGGACCGCCCGTCGCAGCGCCTCCATCGTCGGTTGCGCCGGATCGGACCCGGCCAGGGCCCGGCTCAGGCGCTCCAGGTTGGCGTCGAAATCGCCCATGACGATGTCGTTCTTGGAGCCGAAGTAGCGAAAGATCGTGCGCCGGCCGACCCCGACCGCGGCGGCGATTTCGTCGACGGTGGTACGCGAGAACCCCTGGCGCGAGAACAGGTCGAGAGCGCCCTCGACGATGCGGTCGTGGGTGGTGCTGGGCGGTCGGCCGCCGGCGATCGCGCGGAAATCCCCGGGCCGCATTTCGGTACCTGCCACGAGGCCGTAGAGTAGCCGGCCGATGACCGTCGCCGAGAGCATGCCGGTGTGGGAGCCGACCCCGGAGGAGATCGAGGGATCGCAGCTGCAGCGCTACGCGGAGTGGCTGGCGCGCGAGCGCGGCGTCGAGACCGCCGGCTACCACGATCTCTGGCGGTGGTCAGTAGACGATCCCGACGCCTTCTGGGGCTCGATCTGGGACTACTTCGAGGTGATCTCCGACGCTCCCTACGAGCGGGTTCTGGGCAGCCGCGAGATGCCGGGCGCGGAGTGGTTCCCGGGCACCCGCCTCAACTACGCCGAGCACGTCTTCCGCGGCCACGCCGACCAGGAGGTGGCGATCGTCCACGCCTCCGAGTTGCGTCAGCTCGAAGAGCTGACCTGGGGCGAGCTGCGGCGCGAGGTCGGCCGCGTCGCCGCCGGCTTGCGCGAGCTCGGGGTGGGGGAGGGCGACCGCGTGGTCGCCTACCTGCCCAACGTCGCCGAGGCCGTGGTCGGTTTCCTCGCAACCGCCTCGATCGGGGCGATCTGGTCCTCGGCATCACCTGACTTCGGCGCCGACTCGGTCGTCGACCGCTTCGCTCAGATCGAGCCGAAGGTGCTGCTCGCGGTCGATGGCTACAGCTACGGCGGCAAGGAGTTCTCGCGCCTTCAGGTCGTGGAGCAGCTGCGCTCGGAGCTCGGCGTCGAGCACACGGTGCTGCTCTCCTATCTGGGCGGCGATACCGGCACGCTGGAGGGCACGATCGGCTGGGAGCAGCTGGGCCCCGCCGAGGGCGCCGAGCTGGAGTTCACCCGCGTCCCGTTCGAGGCACCGCTCTGGGTCCTCTACTCCTCGGGAACGACCGGCCTGCCGAAGGCGATCGTCCAGAGCCAGGGCGGCATCCTGCTCGAGCACCTGAAGAAGATGAACCTCCACTTCGACCTGCAGGAGGGCGACCGCCTCTTCTGGTTCACGACGACCGGCTGGATGATGTGGAACCTGCTGGTCTCCGGCCTGCTGACCAAGGCGCCGATCGTGCTCTTCGACGGCAGCCCCGGCTACCCCGACATGGGCGCTCTCTGGGACCTGGCAGAGCGCGCTGGCATCACCTGCTTCGGCACCTCGGCGGCCTTCGTCTCGAGCTGCATCAAGGCCGGCGTCGAGCCCACTGCCGGTCGCGACCTCTCGCGCATCCGCGCGGTCGGCTCGACCGGGTCGCCGCTCTCGCCCGAGGGCTTCGACTGGCTCTACGAGCAGCTCGGCGATCGGCTCTGGCTGTTCTCGACCAGCGGCGGCACCGATGTCTGCACCGCCTTCGTCGGCGGCGTCCCGACCCTGCCGGTCTACCGCGGCGAGCTGCAGGCGCCGGCGCTCGGGGCCGCCCTCGCCTCCTTCGACGAGGGCGGGCAGCCGCTGGTCGGCGCGGTCGGCGAGCTGGTGATCACCGAGCCGCTGCCGTCGATGCCCGTCTTCTTCTGGGGTGACGATGACGGCAGCCGCTACCGCGACGCCTATTTCGACATGTACCCGGGCGTCTGGCGACATGGCGACTGGATCGAACTGACCGAGCGCGGCACCGCGATCATCTACGGTCGCTCGGATTCGACCATCAACCGCGGCGGCATCCGCATGGGCACGGCGGAGATCTACCGCGCCCTCGACGGGATCGAGGAGGTGCTGGACGCGCTTGTCGTCGACCTTCCGCGTGAGGGAACCGAGGGCTGGATGGCCCTCTTCGTCGTCCTCCGCCCGGGGGCCGAGCTGAGCGACGATCTGCGCAAGCGGGTGGCCAGCGAGATTCGCAGCCGCTGCTCGCCGCGCCACGTCCCCGACGACCTCTTCGTTGTCGCCGAGATCCCGCGTACGCTCTCGGGCAAGGTGATGGAGGTGCCGGTCAAACGCATCCTGATGGGCGCCGACCCCGAGAAGGTTGTCAGCAAGGGTTCGATGGCGAGCCCCGACGCGCTGGTGCCATTCGTCGAGCTCGCGGCGGAGCTGAACTCCTAGACGTGCCGGTCGAGCCCGATGAGTTCCGTCGCGTGCTCGGGCACTTCGCCACCGGCGTCTCGGTCCTCACCGCGCTGCGGCCGCAGGGACCGGTGGGGATGACCTGCAATGCGCTCACCTCGGTCTCGCTGGTACCGCCGCTGATCGCCGTCTGTCCGGCCAAGAGCTCAGAGACCTGGCCCGAGATCCGCGCCGCCGGCCGTTGCGTCGTCAACCTGATGAACAGCGACCACCAGGAAACGGTCCTGCGCTTCGCCCGCAAGGACGGCGACCGCTTCGAGGGCGTCGACTACCGGCGGGGGGAGTACGGGCCGGTGCTCGACGACGCGGTCGCCTGGATCGAGGTCGTGCTCGGGGCCGAGAACGACGCCGGCGACCACACGATCGCCCTCGCCGAGGTCGAGCGGCTGGAGGGGCGTGAGGACCTCGAGCCGCTGGTCTTCTTCCGCGGTCGCTACGGGACCTTCAAGCCGGCCGACTAGGCGGTGTGTCGAGTTCCTCAACCTCTGGTTGAGGAACTCGACACGGCTATCCGAAGCGGATGACGCTGCGGATGCCGTCCTGGGCCTCCATCAGCTCGAAGCCGCGGTTGACCTCGTCGAGGCCGATCTCGTGCGAGACGAAGGGGGCGACGTCGATCTCGCCGGCCATCGCCATCTCGACGAACTCGGGCACCTGGTCGCGGCCCTTGACGCCGCCGAAGGAGGAGCCGGCGACGCGGCGGCCGGTGATCAGCCAGCGCGGGATCACGTCGAGGGTCTCGCCCTTGCCGGCGACCCCGGCGACCGTGCACAGGCCCCACGCCATCCGCGCCGCCTCTACCGCCTGCGCCATCACCTTCACGTTGCCGGTTGCCTCGAAGGTGTAGTCGGCGCCGAAGCCGTCGGTCATCTCGAGGATCGCCGCGACCGTGTCGGGGCCGCCGATCATCAGATCGGTGGCACCCTGGCCGCGGGCCAGCTCCAGCCGCTCCTCGGAGAGG
>JBFXEM010000343.1:0-3422 GCA_050180135.1 Solirubrobacterales bacterium
GAGGGCGCGCCCCAACCAGTCCTGAAGGCGGCCGGCGACCTCGAGCATCTCCCACCCCATCCCGGTCAGCTCGTTCTCCACCGCGTATGGCATCTTGGTGGTTGGGCGCTTTCCGATCAAGCCGATGTCGGTAAGGCTGGCGAGGTGGCCACGCAGCGTCGTCTGAGCCGGCAGGCCGGTCGCGCGCCGCAACTCGGAAAGCCGCAGCGGCTGCTCCGAGAGCGCGCCGAGGATCTTGTAATTGAGGGGCGTGGCGAGCAGCGTCAGCGCTCGCTCGCCGGTACGAGGTCCGATGAGATCGCCCGTGATCGACCCGCTTCCGGCGGCCCCGTCACCAGCCTGGAATTCGTCCGCGCTTGACACCCTTCTCCCCTCGTCCAGCACAGAATATCAAGGGATTCCTGACTAGAACGGGAAAGTTTTATAAACGAACAACGGGGTTCTCGGCAGCCTCGCGCAGGGCCTGCTCGAGCGCGACCGGGACCCGCTCCGGCAGCAGCTCCATGCCGCTCGGATCGGTGACGACCGTCTCCGTCGCGAGGCCCTCGATCAACGGCCGGGCGACGCCGGCATCGACGGGCGTGACCAGGCCGATCCACAGTGAGGAGAGCGCCGGGGTCAGCACCGGGACGGTGATGCGGAACGGCGGGCGACGGCCGAGGGCGCGAGCGAGTTCGTCGATCATGCCACCGTAAGTCGTCACGTCCGGTCCACCGATTTGCAGCTCGCGGTCGAGCGGGAGGTCGAGGTCGCTGGCGTCGGCCAGGTAGGCGACCGCATCGACGACCGCGATTGGCTGAGTGCGCGTCGTCACCCAGCGCGGGGTCACCATCACCGGCAGCCGTTTGACCAGGTAGAAGACCGTGCGAAAGGACTCGCTGCCGGCACCGATCACGGCGGCGGCGCGGAAGTAGGCGACCGGAACCGGGCCGGCGCGCAGCACCTCCGCGGTCTCGTGGCGGCTCGCCAGGTGCTTCGACCCCTCCCCCAGGCCGCCGAGGTAGACGATCCGCCGCACCCCGGCTGCGGCCGCCGCGGCGGCGAAATTCTCCGCCCCCTGGTGGTCGCGGCGGGCGAAGTCGCCGTCGGATCCCCGGCCCATCGAGTGGACGAGGTAGTAGGCGACGTCGACACCGTCCAGGGCCGGCCCCAGGCTGGCGGGCTCGAGCACGTCTGCCCTCACCACCTCGCAGCCGGCCTGCGCCAGGTCGCCGGCGCGCTCGGGTCTGCGAGCCAGCGCCCGCACCTCTTTCCCTCGCTCCAGCAACTCCTTGCAGAGCAGTCCACCGATGTAGCCGGTTGCCCCGGCGACCGCGATCACACCCCCCACCGTAACCGGCCGGGGCGAAAGTCAAGCGCCGTAGCGCTCCGCGCCCGCTCCGAGTATCGACCGCAGCTTGGTGCGATCGTGCCTGGCGTGGACGCGGCGGACCGTGCCCGAGCGCGAGCGCATCACCAGCGATTCGGTGGTGACGCCGGCGCCGCGGTAGCGAACGCCCTGCAGCACGTCACCGTCGGTGACACCGGTTGCGGAGAAGAAGACATCCTCGCCACCGCAGAGGTCGTTGGCTGTGAGCACCCGGTCGAGGTCGTAGCCGGCCTCGAGCGCAGCGGTCCGCTCCTCGTCGTTGCGGGGCCAGAGGCGGCCCAGCAGCTGTCCTCCCATCGACTTCAGGGCGGCGGCGGAGATCACGCCCTCGGGCGTGCCGCCGATCCCCCAGAGCAGGTCGACCGGGGAGCGTTCGGAAACCGCGAGCAGGGCGGCGGAGACGTCACCGTCGGTGATCAGACGGATACGGGCGCCCGCCTCGCGGACTTCGCGGATCGCGTCCTCGTGGCGGGGGCGGTCGAGCATGACGACGATCACGTCGCCGACCGTGCCGCCCTTGCGCTCGGCGATCAGCTTCAGGGTCTCCGGCAGCGGCCGGTCGAGATCGAGCAGGTCGGCGATCTCTTCCCCGCCCGCCATCTTTTCCATGTAGACGCAGGGGCCGGGGTCGAACATCGAGCCGCGCTCGGCGAGCGCGATCACGGCGATCGCGCTGGGCATTCCCAGGGCGCAGAGGCGGGTGCCCTCGAGCGGGTCGACGGCGATGTCGACGACCGGCGGCGAGCCGTCGCCGATCCGCTCGCCGTTGTAGAGCATCGGCGCTTCGTCCTTCTCGCCCTCGCCGATGACGACGGTGCCGTCCATCGAGACCGAGTCGAGCACGAACCGCATCGCGTCGACGGCGGCCCCGTCGGCGGCAATCTTGTCGCCGCGCCCAACCCAGCGGGCTGATGCGAGTGCGGCCGCCTCGGTCACCCGCACGAGCTCCAGTGCGAGGTTGCGGTCGGGCTTGGCGTGCGAGGCCTCGGACATCGGCTTCGGAGGCTATAGGTTGGGCGCATGGAGAGTCGTTGGGGCCTGACCTTGCCGCTGCCGGGCGTATCGCTGGCCGACCAGCGGCAGTTCGTCGAACAGGCCGAGGCGGCCGGGTACACGGACCTCTGGACCGGCGAGACGGCGGGGCCAGACGGCTTCACGCCGCTCACCCTGAGCGCCGCCTACACGGAGCGAATGCGGCTTGGCACGGGGATCGTCGGCGTCTTCCAGCGCGGCCCGGCGCTGCTCGCGCAGGAGACCGCGGCCCTGGCCGATGCCTCCAGCGGGCGCTTCGTGCTGGGGATCGGCTCATCTTCGGATCGGATCGTCGAAGGATGGAACGGGATTCCCTTCGAGAAGCCGCTCAGCCGCGTGCGCGAGACCCTCGACTTCCTCGACGCGGCGCTGGCCGGCGAGCGCACCACGACCGGGTTCAAGCTCGAAACGGCCCCGGCGCACCGGGTTCCGGTCGTGCTGGCGGCGCTGCGCGGCAAGATGCTCCAACTGGCGGTCGACCGCGCCGCCGGCGCCTTCACCAACTTCCTGCCGCTCTCCGGACTGCCCAAGGTCGTGGCCCAGCTCGACGACGCGCCGGAAGACTTCGAGCTGCTCTGCCGCTTCTTCTGCATCCCCGGCGAGCGTGAGCAGGCCGAGCCGCTGGCCCGCTTCATGTTCTCCTCCTACATCACCGTCCCGGTCTACACCGCCTTCTACCGCTGGCTCGGGTTCGGTGAGCAGATCGACCCGATGGTGGCCGCCTGGGAGGCCGGCGACCGCCAGGCCGCCGCTGCCGCCGCGCCCTGGGAGCTGATCGAGGACATGTTCATCTTCGGGACGCCGGGACAGATGAAAGAACGCCTCGGTGCCTTCGTCGAGGGCGGCATCACCCTGCCGATCCTGACCATGATCGTGACGCCGGATCGGCTTGGCGAGACGATCGGGGCGCTGGCGCCGTAGGGCGGCGAGCTTCGGGGGGTTTGGCGTGAGGGGTTGGGGGTCTCTCGTGCTCGCTGGATTTTTCGCCCGGATAACTGGATAGCTCTCAGGGACGGACGAG
>JBFXEM010000344.1:0-3422 GCA_050180135.1 Solirubrobacterales bacterium
CCCCTGAAGGGGGCTGCTCCAGGAGGTTGAGCCCGCATATGGCGGGCTGGAATCAGTACAGGAGCCTTCGGGCCACGTTCCCAAACAGGCAACCACCGCCCCTCCCAAGAAGCGCTCCTCGTTTACGGAGATGGCACGGGTCGAAGGGGCGCGGAGAAGGTGGAGAAGGGTGTGGTGCGGCTAGATTTCGTTGGGATGGTGAACACCGGGGAAGACAAGCGGCGGACGCGGTTGGCGGGAGAGCGGACGCAGTTGGCTTGGTGGCGGACCGGACTGGCGGCGCTGGCGGTGGCGCTGGGCGTCGGCCGGGTGGTGCCCGAGCTCGACCCCACCGCCACCAAGTGGCCCTACGCGGTGGCCGGCGTCGGCTTCGCGATCTGGGGCATCGCCGCGCTCGCCTTCGGAACCCTCCAGCGAACCGAGGTCGAGCACGCGATCGACCACGACGAAGTTCGCGAACCGCGCACCTGGCCCCTCCTCGCCCTCACCCTCCTCGGCATCGCCCTGGGCCTCCTCACCGCCCTCCTGATCCTCTTCGACTGAGAGCGCTCCTGCCTTTTGTCACCCTCTGGGATACAAAGGACAGGAGCGCTCGGTCCTGACGGGTTGTTGTTCTACGCGGAGCAGGTCCCCTTCAGGGGACGCGACTCAATTCGCCCAGGAGCCCCACCGGCCCCGCCTACCACCCCACGAACCGAACTCAGTCGCCGAACTTGCGCCCCTGCGCCCCTTTGGCGTAAGCACACCGGAAGTTCTCCGGCTTGCCGACCGGTGCCCCCCCGGCGAAGCCGCCGTGGTTGTGGTTGTCGTAGACGGTCACGTAGCTGAGCGTTTCCGGGACCGGGTCGGCCGGCATCGGGACCGGGTCGGGCTCGCCGAGGTTGCCGACCCCTTTGGAGCCGACCGTGACCCCCTCCGAGCCGGCGGCGCGGGCGCCGGAGGCGGTGGTGGTGAGGTCGGCGGACATCTCGCGCTTGTCCTTGATCCCGTTCTTGGCGTCGGGGAACTCTTCGGCGCCGGAGGTGAGGATGCTGTCGTCGATCGTGCTCTGAAGCTTGGCGCGAGGAGCGGCGCCGATCAGCTGGGCGGCGCTGGGCAGCCAGCCCCCGGCCTTGACGCAGGCCTGGGTCGCGTAGAGGTAGTCGTTCTTGCCGACGTCCTTGGGCGGGACCGGGTAGAGCCCGCTTTCCAGGCACCAGGTGCCGAGGTCGATCGCGTTCGGGATCGGGCAGTTGACGGCGAGCTTGCCGCGGGTGGCGCCACCGAGCTTCTGGGCGTTCTTGGCCTTGGGCACGGTCGGCAGATAGCGGGCGGGGATCTTGCCGTTGGCGCCGAGCACGACCACCTTGCCGGCCTGGCCCTTCTTGGCCGGCGCCAGGCCGCCCATCGAGAAGACGAGCGCGATCAACGCCACCAACAGCGCGGCGCTGGAGAAGAGGCGCGGCAGCGGGTCGCGGCCGGGGGTTGCGGGGTGCGGCGAGCTCACGTCACCGCCATCGTTCCGCGCCGGCGTAGCGATGATGTGAACGTGGTGAAAACGCCGAGGAGTGCATTGACCGCGTTGTCGATGCGAATGCACTCCTCGATCGCGGCGCGAGGCTCATGCGCAGCCGGAGATCTGGTTGACCGGGCGCAGCGCCTCACGGCCGAGCAGGGTCGGGCGGGTGGTGGTGACGAGGACGCGCTCGTTGGCGGCGCGCCAGCAGCGGCCGTCAAGCTCGGTGCCGACGAAGCCGAGCACGATCTCGACTTCCAGGCCCTGGCCGTCGGCGCTGGCTTCGACCACGCAGGCGAAGGGAAAGCGCTTGGGGTCGTCGATCGAGGGCGTCTGGCCGGCGGGGCGGCAGATCGCCGAGCCGGCGTCGAGCGAGGTGGTGAAGACGGGGCCGAGGAAGCGGCGCAGGATGCCGTCGAGCTCGGTGCCGGAGCGGTCGAGGAACTCGGCGCTCCGCGCTTCCAGCGACGGGCCCAGCTGCGCCGCGGCGACGTCGGGCTCGACCGCGCTCGCCTCCTCCTCCCCCGCTCCGCAGCCGCCGAGCAGCGAGGCGGCGACGATCACCGCGGCGACCGCGGCCGCGCTCAGCGCCCAGGCACGCAGGTGCGGCAGCCAGAGGCTCATTCGGCGAGGTGGTTGACGAGGTCGCCCTGGGTCGCGGCGGCGTCGTCGGCGCCCTTGCCGCGCTCGTCGCTGGCCAGGCCCTTGAGGGTGAGCTCGCCGGCGGGGCCGATGTCGGCGGTCGCGAGGATCGAGTCGCCGGGGACGAGCTTGGCCGCATTCAGCTTCGGCGGCACCGCGATCACTAGGTCGGCGCCGGCCTCGCGGACGTCGTCGGCGGAGAGCAGCAGCGTCTTCTCCTGGGCGCAGACGGCGACGAGCACGCCGGCGAAGTCGCTGTAGGTGAAGGGGACGCCGCTGGCGTCGAGGCTGGTCTGCCAGAGGGTCGCGACCGCGGCCGGGACCTTCGGCAGCGCTTCGGGCGCCGGCAGCAGCGCGCCTTCGCAGAGCGGCGTCGCCGCAACCGGGTCCGCCGCCGGGGCCGCGACTTCAGGCGTGGCCGGCGTTTCGGCGCTGGCCCCGGGCAGCTTCTCGATCTCGACCCCGACCGCGGCGTAGGCGCCGAGCGCCGGCAGCACCGGCAGCGCCCCCGTCGGGTCGGGGTGGACCTTGACCAGGACCGAGACGCCGCGTTTTGAGACCGCGTAGGCGGGCGCCGCCGGGTCGGCGTCGACCCAGGTGACGATGCCTTCCAGCTTCGCCCCGGTCGCGGTGCCGGTCTTCTTCGCCGCATCGCCCTCGGCGTAGGTGCCGTTGGCGAGGGTTCGCACGCCGACGCTCAGCTTGGTGCCGGGCTGAGGCAGGGTCTTCGCGTGCACGGCACTGAGGGCGCCGCTGCTCTCGGCGACCGTGTAGCTGCCGGCGGCGGGGTTGACGTGGACGACGGTGCCGCTCAGTGCCAGCAGCTCTTCTTCTTCGGGCTCGGCCTCTTCCTTTTCGGGCGTCGCCGGCGACGAGGATTCTTCTTCGTTGGCTTCGGCTTCTTCGAGCGGTTCTTCCGCGAAGGATTCGAAGCTCGATTCAGCTTCCGGTTCTGCTTCGAAGCTCTCCTCGAACCCGCCTTCTTCGCCTTCTTCTTCGGCGCCTTCGAAGCTCGTTTCCCCGGCTTCGCCATCGTCGCCTTCTCCGAGGCCTGCGACGGCGATCACCTGCGGGACGCCGCCGGCGAGGGTACCGCTGGCGCCGGGGCCGATCGCGACGCCGACGAA
Organism: Solirubrobacterales bacterium; assembly: GCA_050180135.1. Lineage (GTDB taxonomy): Bacteria > Actinomycetota > Thermoleophilia > Solirubrobacterales > 70-9 > VAYN01. The sequence continues at coordinate 3,265 of JBFXEM010000344.1, forward strand.
GAGGCCGAAGCCGAGCGCGACAGCGGCCATCGGCGCCGCCCAGCGGCGGTCGGTGACCGGCAGCGCCGCCCACTGCAGCAACAGCCTGTAGCCGGTCTCTTTTTTCCGGGGTGGCCGCTGCCTGGACGGCCGCTTCAGGGCCGGCTTCAGCTTCACGA
>JBFXEM010000345.1:0-3398 GCA_050180135.1 Solirubrobacterales bacterium
TCTGCTGGTGGTGGCGATGCCGACCGGGGGCGCCCTCTTCGCCGAGCTGCTCTCGCCCGGCTTCATCGCCGGGCTGCTCGGCTCGCCGATCTCGGCGATCCTGCTCGCGCTCGCCGGCGCGCTGCAAATGCTCGGCTTCGTCGCGATCCGGCGCTTCTCCCAGGTGGTCGACTGAGGTGGCGGCGCTGCTGGCCGCGGCGGCGGTGCTCTGCGCCTGCGCCGCAGCACGCGAGTACCTGGCGGCGCGCGGTGGCGCCAAGCTGCCGCCGCTCCCGTTCGGCCTCAGCCGCCGCTCGGCCGGGGCGGCGCTGCGCCTCGGCCTGCCCGAGCGCCTGCGCCGCTCCGGCCTGCAGGCGCGTGTGCCGCTGGCAACGGTCCTGATCGCCAAGCTCGCCGGCGCCGCCTGCGGTGGGCTGGTGGCACTGCTCGCGATCCCGGCCGCGCCGGGGAGGACGACGCTGGCCGTCGCCGTGCTGCTGCCGGTCGGTGGATTCTTCGTCCCCGACGTATTGCTCGAGCGCGAGGCGCGTCGCCGTCAGCGGCGGCTCCTCGCCGCCCTGCCCGACGCCCTCGACCTGCTCGCGGTCAGCGCCGGTTCGGGCCGCGGGCCCGCCGCCGGTCTCCAGCAGCTGGCGCGGGCGGGGGAGGGCCCCCTGGCCGAGGAGCTGCGAATCACCGTCGCCGAGCTCTCCTGCGGGCGTCCGCTCAGCGCCGCCCTGCACTCGCTGCGCGCCCGCGTCCCCGGCAGCGAGCTGGCCACCCTGGTCGCCTCGATCGAGCGCTCGCGCCGCTTCGGCTCGCCCCTGGCCGAGCAGTTGCGCCGCCAGGCCGGCGCCCTGCGCCGCGACAGCCGCCGCGCCGTCGAGGAGCGCGCCGCCCGCGCCGCTCCGAAGATCCAGCTCGTCGTCGCCCTCGTCCTCGTGCCCTCGGTCCTGCTGATGATCGCCGCCGGCCTGATCGCCAACGCCGGCTCCCTGCTGACCGGGTTCTGAGCGCTTCCGAGTCTTTGGGCGCCAGAGCGCCTAATAGCTCGGAAGGGCTACTCGGCCGCCTCGTCGCGCAGTCGCTTCGCGACGGCGGCGCTGGCGGCGGCGATCGTGTCGAGGTCGGCGGCCTTCTCCTTGTGGCCGCTGACGTAGCAGCAGAGGGTGCCGCCGACCAGCTCGAAGGCGAACTTCGGCGGCGCCGCGTCGGTCAGCCAGACGATGAAGGTGGGAGAGAAGAGACGCCGCAGCGCGATCGCGTCCTGGTTCTTGTCGGCGAAGATCTCGTACTTCTCCTGCAGCACCTCGCTCTCGAGGCTGACCCGGTCTTTGGAGCCGCGGAAGACGTCCTCGAACTTCTCGAGGGCGCGGAAGCCGAACTTGCGCTGGCAGTAGAGCTCGGGGACGTGCGCTACCGACTCGGGCACGTCGACCAGTCCGACGGTGTAGCGGTAGTAGTTGGTCTGGCGGTTGCCCTTGCTGTCGGTCGACTCGACCTCGTAGGTGAAGAGGGCGACGACCCCCTGCAGGCCCTCGCCGATCGGGCCGGTGAGGGTGCGGTTGGCGTAGCGGCGGTCGCCCTTGCGCAGCAGCGGCGTCGCCGCCGGTAGCGCCGACTTGCCGCCGAGCACGTAGCCCCGTTCTTTCGCGTAGGTGGCGAAGAAGGCGTCGGCGGCGCGCGAGTCGGCGATCGCGAAGACGACCAGGATGCCGGCGACGACGACGCCGGCGGCGATCGCGCCGCCGAGCGGAGCGCTGAGGAATACCGCGCCGGCGATCGCCCCGGCGAGGGCGAAGCCGCCGATCAGAAACCACGTCAGCGGCCGGCCCATCAGCAGCTTGAAGTGGTGGCCGCGGAGGTCGTTGGCGTCGTCGACGACCTGGGCGGGCGGCGGCTCCTGTGGCGGCGCGGGCGGCGGGGTGGCGTCCTCGGGGGTGCTCACGCCGAGCAACCTACCGCGCGCGCCAGCGGATGCAAATGGGGTTGCAGAGGGAGGTCGTGTTGCAAAGTGGGAGAGTGTGGGTTATTGTGGCGATCGAGTTGAAGCCCAGGACCGGGGTGGTGAGGCTCCTCCCACCTCATCACTCCGGTCCCAACTCTTTCCGGCCCTCCCGCTCAGAAAGGACTCGCCGAGGTGGCTTTTCGGGGTCTCTACGAGCACAGTCTCGATTCGAAGGACCGACTCACGGTCCCGTCGAGGTTCCGCGCGTCGCTTGCCGATGGAGTGGTTCTCTCCAAGGGCTTCGACCCCTGCGTCTGGGTGCACACGACCGCCGAGTTCGAGCAGCTCTCCGACCGCTTCCTCTCGCCGCACAGCCCCTTCGGGCGCGACGCCCGCCAGCTGCGCCGCCGCTTCCACGGCGGCTCCTTCGACGAGAAGCTGGACTCGGCCGGCCGCATCCGCATCCCCAAGACGCTGCTCGAGCACGCCGGGCTCGACAGCAACTGCGTCGTGATCGGGGCCGGGGAGTACCTGGAGATCTGGGACGCCGACGCCTGGGCCAAGCAAGAGCTGGAGCTCGACGCCGCGGCGCCTGAAATCGCCGAGGGCCTCGCCAGCGCCGGGACCGCGTGATCATGAGACTGAATGCCGCCCGCCAACTCCACACCCCCCAGCCGCTGCCGACCGGCCGATATGTCGACCGCTCCTCGACAAATAGGGCCATCGGCCTGGAGGCTTTCGTGACCGAGCACGCGCCCGTGCTGGTCGACGAGCTGGTCTCGCTGCTGGCGCCGGAGCCGGGGCAGACCGCGGTCGACTGCACCTTCGGGGGCGGCGGCCACGCCCGCCGCATCGCCGCCCAGCTCGGGCCCGAGGGGACGCTGATCGGGATCGACCGCGACCCCGCCGCCGCGGCGCGATTTGCCGCCTTTGCCGCCGAGGCCCCCTGCCGCACCCTCTTTATCCCTGCAAACTTCGCAGAAGGGCTCGAGGCACTCCGCGGCGAAGGGGTGCACCCAGACATGATCTACATGGACCTCGGAATGTCCTCGATGCAGGTCGATGCCTGGGAGCGCGGTTTCTCCTACGCCTACGACGCCCCGCTCGACATGCGGATGGACACGCGCCAGCGCTTCGACGCCGCCGACCTCGTCAACGAGTGGCCGGAGGCGCGGATCGCGCAGGTGCTGCGCCGCTTCGGCGAGGAGCGCTACGCCGGTGGCATCGCCCGCGAGATCGTCCGCCGGCGCCCGCTGCGCACCACCTCCGAGCTGGTCGCCGCGATCAAGGCCGGGATGCCGGCCTCGGCCCGCTTCGGCGCCGGTCACCCCGCCAAGCGCAGCTTCCAGGCGATCCGGATCGCCGTCAACGGCGAGCTCGACGCCCTCAACGAGGCGTTGCCGCTGGCCTGGGAGATGCTGCCGCTCGGCGGTCGCCTCGGCGCCATCTCCTTCCACTCGCTCGAGGACCG
>JBFXEM010000346.1:0-3384 GCA_050180135.1 Solirubrobacterales bacterium
GAGGGACTCGACGCGGGCGACAGCCGGCGCGGCTTCCTCAAGAAGGCCGGCCTGGCCGGTGGCTCGATGGTCGCGGGCGGTGCCCTGCTCGGCGCCCTCACCCCCGCCGGTGCCATGGCCGCCGGCAAGGGACGCCCGCCGGCGAGCTTCGGCAAGGGCGACATCGGCATTCTCAACTACGCCCTCACGCTCGAGTACCTCGAGGCCGCCTTCTACAACGAGGCAACCGCCAACAACAACAAGAAGACCTTCCTCAAGACCGCAGCTGAGAAGGCCTTCCTGAAGCAGACGACGACGGACGAGAACGCCCACGTCAAGTTCCTCAAGAAGGCGCTCGGCAAGAAGGCGGTCGCCGCCCCGAAAGTCGACTTCGGTGCCACCACCTCCGACCACGACTCGTTCATCAAGACCGCGGTCGCGCTGGAGAACACGGGCGTCGGCGCCTACTCGGGTCAGGCGCTCAACATCGCCAACCCCGCCTACATCGCGGCGGCGCTCTCGATCTGGTCGGTCGAGGCCCGTCACGCCTCGGTGGCAGGTCTGCTGCTGAAGCCGACCCCCGCCAACATCTCGCCCAACGGCGCCTTCGACAAGCCGAAAACGGCTGCCCAGGTGCTCAAGGCCGTCGAAGCGACCGGCTTCCTCAAGTAAGGTCGTAGCGAGGTCTAAGAAAGGACACCATGCCCAATATCGGACCACTTGAGATCGGGATCGTCTTGGTTATCGCCCTGATCGTCTTCGGACCGAAAAAGCTGCCCGACCTGGGTCGCTCGCTCGGAAGCAGCATCCGCGAGTTCAAAGGCAGCATCGGCGGTGGCGGCGACGACGAGAAGGCCGAGAAGCCGCCCGTCGCTCCCGTCGCCGAGAAGAGCGTCGAGAACAGCGCCTAGCGACTCAGGCGCCGTCCCCCGGCTTGGCGAAGTCGATCTTCCGGATCGGCTTCGCCGGAGCCCCGGCCGCGATCGTCCCCGGCTCGAGGTCGGCGGTGAGGACCGAGTTCGCGCCGATCACGCAGCGCTCACCGACCGTGACGCCGCTGGTCACCACGCAGTTGACGCCGAACCAGCAGTTGGCGCCGATCTCGACCGGCCCCTTGGAGGTGAATCCCTGCCAGGTGATCGGGACGGTCGGGTCGTCGTAGCGGTGCTCGGCGTCGCCGACGAAGCAGCCGTTGGCGAACATCGTGTGGTCGCCGATCGCGACCCGGCCGTGGGCGGCGATCATCGTGTTGCGGTTGAGGAAGCAGCCGGCCCCGATCTCGATTTCCGCCTCGGGCGCCAGGGTCAGCCAGCAGCCGGGCTCGAGCAGGGTGCCCTCGCCGATCCGCAGCCGGCCCTCGTCGAGCGCCTCCAGCAGCTCGCCCTCGACCGGGTAGCGGACGAAGAAGCCGCCGCGGGCCGCGTGGCGGTCGATCCGCCAGCGCCGCAGCGGCCGCCGGTTGCGCTCATACCAGCGCCGCTTCCGCCACCAAACCCGCCACCCCGCCTGCTCCGAACGCGCCATCCACCCACGTTAACCCAGGCCGATGGGCCGATCTGCCGCCCATGCCTCGACAATTCGGCCGATCGGCGGGGATAGACTGGCGCGAATGGCGAACCTGCGCGGTGGGATTGACCTTGGTGGGACGAAGATCCAGACGGCGATCGTCGACGCCGGCGGCGAGGTGCTGGGGCAGGCGAGGCGGCCGACGCCGACCGACGGCGGTCCGGCCGGAGTCGCCGAGCAGATGGCGGAGGCGCTGCGCGAGGCCGCCGCGGCCGCGGGCGTGGAGTCCGCGGCGCTGGCGGGCGTCGGGGTCGGCTCGCCTGGCGACGCCGACGAGAAGACCGGCGTCGTCTCCAGCGCCAAGAACCTGCCCGACTGGGAAGGCAGCTTCCCCTTGGGCGAGACCCTGTCGCAGGCGCTCGGAACCGAGGTCCGGATCGGGAACGACGTCCAGGTGGCGACCGAGGCGGAGTTCCATCTCGGCGCCGGCCGCGAGTTCCAGAGCCTGATCGGAGTCTTCTGGGGCACCGGCGTCGGCGGTGGCCTGGTGCTGGACGGCAAGCCGTGGCTCGGCCGCGGCGCCGCCGGGGAGATCGGCCACATGGTCGTCGAGCGCGGCGGTGCCAGGTGCCCGTGCGGGCGCAAGGGCTGCATGGAGGCCTACGCCGGTCGCTCGGCGATGGAAACCGAGGCCCGTCGCCGCCACGGCGAGGGCCACAAGACCGACCTCTTCAAGCTGATGGAGAAGCACGGCAAACCGCGGCTGACCAGCGGCATCTGGGAGCGCGCCATCGACCACGACGACCAGCTCGCGGTGAAGCTGATCGACCGCGCGATCGAGGCGCTGGGAACCGGCATCGCCTCCGCCGTCAACCTGATCGAACCGGAAGCGGTGATCATCGGCGGCGGACTCGGCATCCGCTTCGGAGATCGCTACATGGAGCCGCTGATGACCGAGATGGGCAAGCACCTCTTCCTCGACCACAAGCCACCGGCGGTACGGGTGGCTTCGCTGGGCGACCTCGGCGGGGCCGTCGGCGCCTCGCTCCTGTTCGCCCGCTAAGCGGCGATCGGAAGGCGCCTCTTGCCGGCGCGTTTGCGCTTGGCCGGGACGACCAGCTCGGAGAGGAAGCTGCCGGTGTATGAGCCGGCGACCGCGGCGACCTCCTCCGGGGTGCCGGTGGCGACGATCTCGCCGCCGCCTTCGCCACCCTCGGGGCCGAGGTCGACGAGCCAGTCGGCGGTCTTGATCACGTCGAGATTGTGCTCGATCACGACCACCGAGTTGCCGGCGTCGACCAGGCGGCCGAGCACCTCGAGCAAGCGGGCGACGTCGGCGAAGTGGAGGCCGGTGGTCGGCTCGTCGAGGATGTAGAGGGTGTCGCCGGTGGCGACTTTGGAGAGCTCGGTGGCGAGCTTGATCCGCTGCGCCTCGCCGCCGGAGAGCGTCGTCGCCGGCTGGCCGAGGCGGATGTAGTCGAGGCCGACGTCGTGCAGGGTGCGCAGGCGGCGGTGGATCTTCGGCACGTTCTCGAAGAACTCGACCCCCTCCTCGACCGACATCTCCAGCACGTCGGCGATGTTCTTGCCTTTGAACCGGACCTCGAGCGTCTCACGGTTGTAGCGCTTGCCGTGGCACTGCTCGCAGGGCACGTAGACGTCGGGCAGGAAGTGCATCTCGATCTTGATCTGGCCGTCGCCCTTGCAGACCTCACAGCGCCCGCCCTTGACGTTGAAGCTGAAGCGGCCCGGCTTGTAGCCGCGCGCCCGCGCCTCCTGGGTCTGGGTGAAGAGCTGGCGGATGTGGTCGAAGACGCCGGTGTAGGTGGCCGGGTTGGAGCGCGGCGTGCGGCCGATCGGCGACTGGTCGATGTTGATGATCTTGTCGATCTGGGAGAG
>JBFXEM010000347.1:0-3369 GCA_050180135.1 Solirubrobacterales bacterium
GCAACCGGCCTCGCGGCCACCGCCTACCTCCGGAGAGCCGCCGGCGCCCGCCCCTAACCGCCGATCGGCATCCGCGGGTTGGCGCCCCAGAAGATCAGCGTTCCCAGCATGCCGAGGATGTGAACGGCGACGATGTTGAAGACCATCGACCTCGCCGTCGCCGTGCCGACCCCGACCGGGCCGCCACTGGCGGTGTAGCCGTAGTAGCAGCCGACCAGCACGATCACGGTCGCCATCGCTATTCCCTTGACCAGGCTGAAGACGAGGTCGGTCGGGTCCTGGAACATCCAGAAGATCAGTTCGTAGCCGCCGGCCGAAACGTCGGCCACCTGGTCGACCACGGCGATGTAGCTGGCCGCGTACATCACCCCGATCCCGACCAGATAGATGAAGGGGAGCGCGATCCAGGCGCCCAGCAGCCGGGTCGCGCAGAGGAAGGAGATCGGCGGCACCCCCATCACTTCGAGCGCGTCGATCTCGTCGGAGATCCGCATCGCCCCGATCTCGGCGACGATCCCGGTCCCGACCTTGGCCGCGAGGATGTAGCCAAAGGCGTAGGGCAGCGCCTCGCGCAGGTCGCAGTAGGCGGCGAAGAGGCCAGCGTAGGACGGCACCCCCTGGGCGCGGAAGAAGTAGGCCCCCTGGATCCCGCACTGCAGGCCGAGGATGAAGACGAAGGCCCAGATGATCAAAGCCGAGCCGAGGATCAGGATGCCGGCTTGGCGGATCGTCTCGCCGAAGAAGCGCAGCGCCTTGCCGCTGTAGACCTGGCCGGCGACGCGGACGCCGAAGCGGGCGATCTCGCCGAAGGCGTCGAGCCAGCCGCGCGGCGCCGCCAGCCAGCCGGTCACGGGAGCGACCTCATCGGATCGTCTGCAGCTCCGGGTTGGTGGCGAGCAGGACCGCGGTGAATACGTAGCTGAAGGCGAAGACCCCGACCAGGGCGATCACCACCGCCTGGTTGACGGCGCGCCCGACCCCGGCGGCACCCCCGGAGGCGGTCATCCCCTTGTAACAGCAGACGACCGAGATGATCGCGCCGAAGATCGTGCACATCAGGATCGAGCCCCAGAGGTCGGTGACCGAAGCGTTGGAGAAGAGGGTGGCGAAGAAGCCGCCGAGGCTCTGCTTGTAGAGCAGCTCGGCGGCGATGCCGGCGGTGAGGCCGAAGACGATCGCGAAGATGTCAAGCAGGGCGGTCACGATCATCAGCGCCAGGAAGCGCGGCACGACCAGGTTCTTGATCGGGTCGACGCCGAGCACCTGCAGGGCGTCGAGCTCCTCGCGGATCTTGCGGGCGCCGAGGTCGGCGGTGATCGCGGTGCCGGCGACGCCACCGACCACGACCGCCGTCACGACCGGCCCGATCCAGCGGATCGCGGTGAGCACGAAGAAGCCGCCGAGCCGGTCGAGGGCGCCGAAGACCTGCAGCGGCCCCGCCGCCTGCAGCCCCGGCGCGCCCAGACAGAGCGCGAAGGTCGAGATCAGCAGCGGAAACCAGCAGAGCTTGAGGGTGAAGTGGAACTGGTCGACCAGCTCCTCCCCGTAGGGGTAGGGCGGGCGCAGCGCCGACCAGATCGTGCGCGCGGTGAGGATCATCATGCTCCCCACCTGGGCGAAGACACTCGATGCGGACCCCGCGACAGTGACCATGGCTCGCCGCCTCCCAACGGCAGCGCGATCGTAAAGGCGCCGGCGCCGGCCGTGTCCGGTTTCGACCCAGCTCAACGCACGCCTAACCGCCGCTCAACGATCCCTAAACAACGGGAAGAGGTTCACGCCCTCGAAACCTGCACGCCACAGGGACAAAAGCGAGCCGCCATGTCTCGCCATCGGGACAAGAGCCGACCTGGGCGGCCTACCTACGATGAATCGATGCTCTCACCCAACCCGGCTCCGCTTGAGAAGCCCGAGCGCACGCCCGCCACGGCACATGCCGACATGCTCGATGCGCTGGTCGCCGGCGAGGGCCTCGACCGGGTCGCCCAGATCGCCGAAGAACACGTCGGCGAACCGGTTGGAATCTTCGTGCCGCGCTCTGGAAGCGACGGCAGCGACGGCGACGCCGCGGAGCGCTACGTCGCCGAGCTGGTCGCCGGTGGCAGCCCTCACCCACCCCCCGAGGTGGCCGAGGTGGTGCCGATCACCGCTCAGGGCGAGCTGCAGGGGGCGGTCTTGATGTTCGGCGAGGACCATCCGCAAGCCTTCGAGTACCTCAGCGCGGCCGCCGTAGCGGCCGTGACCGGAGTGGCGATGCTGAACGCGCGCGAGGAGGCCGGCCGCGACAGCGGCGAGGGGCTGCTGAACGAGCTGCTCGCCGGCGACGCGATCAGACCCGGCGAGTTGGTGCGCAGAGCCGGACTGCGCGGTTGCGACCTCACGGATGGCGTCGCCGCGCTCTGCGTCAACCCCGGTGGGCAGCCGCACGGCCGCGTCCTCGCCAAGGTCGCGGCCGAGCGGCCCGACGCCCTTGCGGAGGCCGCCGACGGGCACGTCTTCATCCTCGTCCCCGGCGCGCTGGAGGCGGCGCGCGAGCTCGCCCAGCGGCTGACCGGGCAGTACACGCTCGCGCTCTCCTCGCGCTACCGCGAAGCCGGCAACGCGCGGCTGGCGCTGGAAGAGGCCGAGCTGCTGCTCGCGCTGGCCGAAGCCGGCGGCCGCAACGCCGACGACCCCTCCTGGGACTCGCTGCGCCTGCTCTTCCGCACCTACGTCGCCGACCCCGAGGAGCTGCAGCGCTTCAGCGAGCAGACCGTGGGCGAGCTGGTCCGCCACGACGAGCGCCAGGGGAGCGAACTGCAGGTCACCTTCTGGGCCTACCAGGAGAGCAACTGCAACATGAACCTGACCGCCAAAGCCACCTACACCCACCGCCACACGGTCAGCAATCGCCTCAACCGGATCGAGGAGCTGACCGGCCTCGACCCGAGCCAGAGCCATGACCGCGAACTGCTCAGCCTCGGGCTCAAGGCTCACTACGTGATCTCGATGTCGCGCCCCCGTTAGGGGGCCGGGCCCGCCGCGGCCGATGGCTACCATCGAGCGATGGCGGCGAAGGCAGCGGACGGCATCGCCTTCGAGAGCGGCCCCGGGCGCTGGCTGCTCGCGGTCGCCGTCGCCGGCTCGGGGATGGCCTTCCTCGACGGCACCGTGGTGAACGTCGCCCTGCCGGACATCGGCCGCGACTTCGACGCCTCGACCAGCGCCCTGCAGTGGATCCTCAACGGCTACCTGCTGACCCTCGCCTCGCTGATCCTGCTCGGCGGCTCGCTCGGTGACCGCTACGGGCGGCGGCGGGTGTTCTCGCTCGGGGTCGGTCTGTTCACCGCCGCCTCCGCCCTCTGCGCGGCCGCACCCAACGTCGAGCTG
>JBFXEM010000348.1:0-3368 GCA_050180135.1 Solirubrobacterales bacterium
GACCGGAGCAATGAAGGTTCGAGCTTCCGTTAAGCCGATGTGCGAGAAGTGCAAGATCATCCGCCGCAATGGTGCGGTCCTTGTGATCTGCCAGAACCCACGCCATAAGCAGAGGCAGGGCTAGGCATGGCACGAATCGCCGGCGTCAACCTTCCGGTCAACAAACGGATCGAGATCGGGCTCACCTACATCTTCGGGATCGGTCAGTCGACCGCCAAACAGATCCTCGCCGAGACCAAAATCGATCCCGGCACTCCGACCAAGGATCTGACCGAGGAAGAGGTCATCAAACTGCGCGAGGCCGTCGAGAACCACGAGGTCGAGGGAGACCTCCGGCGTGAGCGCTCGCAGAACGTCAAACGTCTGATGGAGATCGGCTCCTACCGCGGCCTGCGCCACCGCCGCGGCCTGCCGGTCCGGGGTCAGCGGACCAAGACCAACGCGCGTGGCCGCAAGGGCCCGCGCCGGTTGAGCATCGCCGGCAAGCGCAAGGTCAGGTAGGGGAGATACATGGCTGAGAAGAAACCCGGCAAGGGTCGCGCCCGTCGCCGCGTCAAAAAGAACGTCACCTATGGGCAGGCGCACATCAAGACTTCGTTCAACAACACGATCGTCACCCTGACCGATACCGACGGCAACGTGATCGCCTGGGAGTCGGCCGGCTCGGCTGGCTTCAAAGGCTCGCGCAAGTCCACTCCGTTCGCCGCCCAGGTGACCGCGGACGCGGCCGCCAAGAAGGGCATGGAACACGGGCTGGAGCGGGTCGAGGTCTTCGCCAAGGGCGCCGGCTCGGGTCGTGAGACGGCGATCCGCTCGCTGCAGGCCGCCGGGCTCGACGTGACCACCGTCAAGGACGTTTCCCCGCAGGCGCACAACGGCTGCCGGCCGAAGAAGCGGAGGCGCGTCTAGTGGCTCGCGATACCTCCCCGCAGTGCAAGCAGTGCCGGCGCGAGGGCCAGAAGCTCTTCCTCAAGGGTGAGCGTTGCTTCACCGACAAGTGCGGCGTCGAGCGGCGCTCGTACCCGCCCGGCGAGCACGGCCGCGGCCGCCTGCGCCAGTCCGAGTACCGGGTGCAGCTGCGCGAGAAGCAGAAGACCCGGCGCTACTACCAGGTGCTGGAGAAACAGTTCCGCGCCTACTACGACAAGGCTTCGCGCCAGGACGGCGTCACCGGCGAGAACCTGCTGCGGCTGCTCGAGTCGCGTTTCGACAACGTTCTCGTCCGCCTCGGCTTCGCCGCCTCGCGGCGCCAGGCCCGGCAGCTGATCAGTCACGGCCACTGGATGATCAATGGCCGCCGCGTCGACATCCCGTCCTACCAGGTGCGTCCCGAGGACATCATCTCGATCAAGCCGGGCTCGTCCGCCACGGACACGATCCAGCGCGCCACCGAACTCGTCTCCACGGTTCCCGCCTGGCTGCAGGCCGATCACGATGCCCTCACCGCCAAGGTCCTGCGCTACCCCGAGCGCTCCGAGATCTCGGCGCCGGTCCAGGAGCAGCTGATCGTCGAGCTGTACTCCAAGTAGTCCGGAACCCCCCGCTATTTCTGAACACGCATACGCAAGGAACTCATGACCACTGATTTCCAGGTCCCCCGCATCATCTCCGAGAAGGTCGATGACCGTCGCGGCACTTTCACGATCGAGCCGCTCGACAAGGGCTTCGGCTACACCTTCGGCAACAGCCTTCGCCGCGTCCTGCTCTCCTCGCTGGGTGGCGCCGCCATCACCAGCGTCCGGATCGAGGGCGTCGCGCACGAGTTCTCCACCGTGCCCGGCGTCAAAGAGGACGTCACCGACATCATCCTCAACCTCAAGGACCTGGTCGTCCGCATGCACACCGACGCCGACGAGGTCGAGGCGCCGCTGGTGGCGACCGGCCCCGGCGAGGTGAAGGCGAAGGACATCGACCTGCCTTCCGGCGTCGAGATCCTCAACCCCGACGCCCCGATCGCGACGCTCGAGAAGAAAACCAAACTCGAGGTGTATCTGACGATCGGTCGCGGCCGCGGCTACTCGCCGGCCGAAGAGAACAAGTCCGACGAGCAGCCGATCGGCGTGATCCCGATCGACTCGATCTTCTCGCCGATCCGGCGTGCCTCCTACGCGGTTTCGGCCGCTCGCGTCGGCCAGCGCACCGATTTCGACAAACTCGAGCTCGACCTCGAGACCGACGGCTCGATCGAGCCCGCGGCGGCGCTGCGCGAGGCCTCGGAGATCCTGATCAAGAGCCTGGCGATCTTCACCGACGCCGAGCGGGTGGAGGAACTGACCGCGCGTGAACCGATTCCGGCTCCGCTCAGCGACTCGCTCTCCTCGGGCGGCGGCGAAGGGATCGCCTCCAACAACGGCCTCGACGAGATCCTGATCGAGGAGCTCGAACTCGGAGTCCGCTCCTACAACTGCCTCAAGCGCGCCGGCGTGCAGACCGTCGGCGATCTGGTCCGCAAGTCCCGCGCGGAACTGAACGCGATCCCCAACTTCGGTCAGAAGTCGATCGAGGAAGTGATCGAGACCCTGCACGCCCGCGGCCTCGACCTCCAGCAGGACTAAGGCACTAGCGGAAGCGAGGGGAGAGTCCGGTGCGTCACAAAAAGAAACGCAACAAGCTGAGCCGCAGCTCGGCGCACCGTGAGGCGCTGCTCGCGAACCTCTCCAAGCAGCTGATCGAGCACGAGCGAATCGAAACCAGCCAGGCGAAGGCGAAGGCCGTGAAGCCCGAGGTCGAGCAGCTGATCACGCTCGCCAAACGCGGCGACCTACACGCCCGCCGCCAGGCGCTGGCGACCCTGCACAACGACAAGTTCATCGTTCACAAGCTGTTCGACGAGGTGGCGCCGCGGTACACGACGCGGCCCGGCGGCTACACGCGCATCGTCAAGCTTGGTCCTCGGCGGAGTGATTCCACCGAGATGGTTTACCTCGAGCTGGTTTAGCGGGAGCCGGGGGGAGGACCCCCTCGCCCTGACAAGTCGAGGAGCTAATTAGCTCCTCGACTTTGAGTATCCGCCAGTTCGAGGGGGTCCTCCCCCCGGCTGCGGCAAGTCAGCTGAGGGACGACAGCCGCTTCGCATCTTGTGGTTCCTTTCGGAACCCTGGGGGCCGAAAGGAACCACGGGATCGTCAGTAGGCGACTGACTCGAGGTAGAGGCCGTGGGGTGGGGCGGTTTCGCCACCTGCGGAGCGGGGGGCGCCATCCAGCAGCTGCGCGAAGTTGGCTGGCGTTCTGCGGCCGCTGGCTACTTCGAGCTGGGTGCCGACCAGGGCGCGGACCATGTTGCGCATGAAGGCGTCGGCGGTGATCGTGAACTCGAGGGTGTCGCCGTGGCGCTCCCAGGCGGCGGCGATGACGTCGCGGTCGAAGCG
>JBFXEM010000349.1:0-3362 GCA_050180135.1 Solirubrobacterales bacterium
GACATCGACTCGATAGATTTTCGAAATGCTCTTAGATCGACCTATTGCCCACCTGGGCTTTGCCGTCCCGGACATCGAGGCCGCCGCGGAGCGCTGGGTCAAGAGTGTCGGGGCCGGCCCGTTCTGCCGGGTGGGAGGCTCGCCGTTGCGCCTCCGCGACGTTATCCATGCCGGCCAGCCGGCAACCTGGAGCCACACCACGGCGACTGGACAGTGGGGCGACCTGCTGCTGGAGCTGTTCGAAAGCCACTCGGCAGAGCCGGACTCGCTGGCCGCCGGGATGGGCGTGGGTGAGTACGGACTGCACCATGTGGGCTGGTTTGCGGGCGACGTCGCGGCCGAGAGCAGCCGGCTGGAGGAGCTTGGGGCGCCGCTGATCGTCGCCGCGGGCGTCAACGAGCAGGACTTCGTCTTCCACGACGCTCGCCATCTGATCGGCGCCCGGGTCGAGGTCTACGAAGAGCTGCCGCGAGTCGGCGAGCACTATCGGCTGGTGCGGGCAGCGGCGGCCGGATGGGACGGCGAGGGCGATGTCCTGATGCCCCTCGGTGCCTTCCGCGAGCGCTTTGAGCACCTGGTCCCGTCCTCCACATAGGTTCGATAACCTAAGCAATATTCGAAACGGTCGTCGCCGCGACGGCCCCGCTTGGAAGGGATGTGGAGATGCAGGTCGAGGGAACTTCTGTGCTGGTTACCGGTGGGGCTTCCGGCCTCGGGCTGGCGAGCGCCAAGCGGATGCTGGCGGAAGGCGCCGCCGTCGTGCTCGCCGATCTCGAGAGCTCCGAGGGCGAGCAGGTCGCAGCCGAGCTCGGTGAGAAGGCCCGCTTCATCGCCGCCGATGTGACCAGCTCCGAGCAGATCACCGCCGCGGTCGAGCTGGCCCAGGAGATGGCGCCCCTGCGAGCGGCGATCCACTGCGCCGGGCGCGGTGGCAGCCGCCGCATCGTCGACCGCGATGGCGTCGCCGCCGAGCAGGACCTCTTCGACGAGATCATCCGCGTCAACCTGCTCGGCTCGATCAACGTGCTCCGGCTCGCGGCCGCCCAGATCACCCGCAACGGGTTGGTCGGCGACGAGGCCGGCGTCGTCGTGATGACGGCCTCGGCCGCCGCCTTCGAGGGCCAGATCGGGCAGGCAGGATACGCCGCCAGCAAGGGTGGGGTCGTCGGCCTGACGATCTGCGCGGCGCGCGACCTCGCCAGCCGCGGTGTTCGCGTCTGCACGATCGCCCCGGGGCTGATGGACACGCCACTGCTCGGCCGCCTGCCGGAGGAGAAGAAGCAGGCCCTGGCTGAATCCGTATCCCAGCCCAAACGCCTCGGTGACCCCGACGAGTACGCTCAGCTGGCGGCCCAGATCGTCGCCAACCCCTACCTCAACGGCGAGACGATCCGCCTCGACGGCGCGATCCGAATGCCAGCTCGCTCCTAGGCGCGGGACGCTGAGCATGGCGCCGACTCCGCCCCGAACCGCGCTGGTTACCGGCGGCGCCAGCGGCATCGGCCGCGCCACCGTCGAACTGCTGCTCGAGCGCGACTGGGAGGTCGTCGCGGCCGACCTCAACCCCGAGGCCGGCGCGGCGCTGCTGGAGGAGGTCGGCGCCGGCCCGCGGCTCGATTTCGTCCGGACCGACGTCAGCCAGGAGGAGCAGGTGGCGGCGGCGATCGCACGGGTCGGGGAGCGCTTCGGCGCGATCGGATGCGTGGTCAACAACGCCGGCGTCGGCGGCGCCTTCGGGCCGCTGACGGAGATCGAGGTCGAAGATTGGGACTACACCTTCGACGTGCTCGTGCGCGGGGTCTTCCTCGGGATCAAGCACGGCGCCCGGGCGATGCGCCAGCAGGGCTCCGGCGGCAGCATCGTCAACACCGCTTCACCCGCCGGCCTCGCGGCCGGCCTCGGGCCGCAGGCCTACTCGAGCGCGAAGGCCGGGGTGATGAGCCTGACCCGGGTCGCGGCGGTCGAGCTCGCCGTCGACCGGATCCGGGTCAACGCCGTCAACCCGGGCGTCGTGCTGACGCCGCTGATGGGTGACGCCGACAAAGTCGCGCCGGGCTCGCCGATGCGCGAAGCACTGCCCTGGCCCGACTACGGGACCCCTGAGGATCTGGCCCGGGTGATCGCCTTTCTCGCGGGTACCGACGCCGGCTACGTGACCGGGGAGACGATCAACGTCGACGGAGGCCTGATGGCCAGTGGCCCGCTCGGCGGCCCCGACAACCGGGCCGGTGGGCCGACCTCGGTTGTCGGCGTCAACCGCGGCCTCACGGGCGAGGGCGCCACCGTTCGCCGCCGCCTCACCTGACTGCCTGGACAGCCTCCCCGAAATAATCTAAGATGCATTCGAAATGGTTGGAAGCGAGAACCAGTTCGTCAGCATCGAGGAGGCGATCGAGGAGCTTCGCCTGGGGCGCATGCTGGTCGTAGTCGACGACGAGGATCGCGAGAACGAGGGCGACCTGGTGATGGCCGCCGAGTTCGCGACGCCGGAGGCGATCAACTTCATGGCCACCCACGCCCGTGGCTGGATCTGCCTCTCCTTGACCGGGGAGCGCTGCGACGAGCTGGGGCTGGAGCTGATGGCGGCCAACAACGAGACGCCGCTGCAGACGCACTTCACGGTCACGATCGACGCCCGGGACGGGATCACCACCGGGATCTCGGCGGCCGACCGCGCGCACACGATCAGGCTTGCCGTCGACCCCGCGACCGACCCCTCGGCGCTGGTCAAGAGCGGCCACGTGAGCCCGCTACGGGCCAAGGACGGTGGCGTGCTCGAGCGCGCCGGCCACACCGAGGCCTCGGTCGACCTGGCCCGGCTCGCCGGACTGCGCCCGGCCGGTGTGATCTGCGAGATCATGAATGCCGACGGGACCATGGCCCGCGTTCCCGAGCTCTCTTCCTACTGTCGCGAGCACGGTCTGAAGATGGTCACGATCGCCGACCTGATCGAGTTCCGCAGCCGGCGGGAGCGGTTGGTCGAACGGGTGATCGCGACGGCGCTTCCGACCAGCTTCGGTGACTTCTCCGCCGTCGGCTACCGCTCCCTGGTCGACGACAAGCACCACGTGGCGATGGTCAAGGGCGAGGTATCCGGTCGCGAGGACGTGCTTGTCCGGGTCCATTCCGAGTGCCTGACCGGCGACGTCTTCCACTCGCGCCGCTGCGACTGCGGCGAACAGCTGGAAGCGGCCATGGTGGCGATCGAGAAGGAGGGCGCCGGGGTGCTTCTCTACCTCTCCCAGGAGGGACGCGGGATCGGGCTGCTGAACAAGCTGCGCGCCTACAAGCTGCAGGAGGAAGGGCTCGACACGGTCGAGGCCAATCTCGAGCTCGGGCTGCCGGCCGATCTGCGCGACTAC
>JBFXEM010000350.1:0-3351 GCA_050180135.1 Solirubrobacterales bacterium
CTGCGGCGCCAACGACATCCTGCTGACCTCGCGGCCCGACGTCGCCGGCTACGAAGAGCGCTTCTCGCTGATCCTCGAACAGCTGCGCGAGGGCGCCCCGGACGCGGCGGTCCTGACCACGACCGCGCCGGAGACATGGCACTTCATGGACCTGCGGCCGCGGACCAAGGCGCGCCTGGTCAAAGCGCTCTCCGACCTCAACTCGGTCACCCGCACGGTCGCCGCCCGCCACGGCGTTCCCTGCCTCAACGTCGCCGGCCACCCGGGCCTCACCGACCGCGCCAACTTCTCCGCCGACGGGCTGCACCCGTCATCCCAGGGCCACGAACGAGCGGCGCAGGAGATCGCGCTCTCGCTGCACGCCCACTTCGGAATCCAAGGCGACTTTCAAGGAGGTTCGATCTGATGGACGACTCCCTCTCCCGTGACTTCGACGCGCTCGAGGTCGGCGGCCGCTTCGTCTCCCGCGCGCGCACGATCACCGAGTCCGACCTGGTCTCCTTCTCGACCCTGACCGGGGACTTCCACCCGCTCCACACCGACGTCGAGTGGGCGGCCGCGAGCGAGTTCAACGGCCGCATCGCCCACGGCATGCTGCTGCTCTCCTACTGCGTCGGCCTGGTCCCGCTGGACCCCGCCCACGTGCTGGCGCTGCGCGGCTTCGAGCGGGTCGCCTTCAAGCGGCCGGTGCGGATCGGCGACACGATCCACGTCGAGGGGGTGCTCGACTCCAAGCAGGAGCTCGACGAGGCCAGCGGCCTCGCCACCTTCGGCTGGAAGATCGTCAACCAGCGCTCCGAGGTCGTCGCCCTGGTCAAGGTGCGGGTCGTCTGGCGCCGCGCCGCCAGCGCCGCCGAGCTGACCGTGCCGGCGCCGGAAGAGGTCTACCTGTGATCCTCGAGGGCAAGCGCGTCCTCGTCACCGGAGTCGTCAACCGCCGCAGCATCGCCTTCTCGATCGCCGAGCGCGCCCAGGCCGAAGGGGCCGAGGTGCTGCTGACCAGCTTCGGGCGGATGATGCGGATGACCGAGCGCTCCGCCGCCCGCCTCGACCCCGCCCCCGACGTGCTCGAGCTCGACGTCAACGACGACGGCCACCTGGCGGCGCTGCGCGAGGAGCTGGCCAGCCGCTGGGGTCGGGTCGACGGCGTCGTCCACGCGATCGCCTTCGCCCCCGCCGACGCGCTAGGAGGCGACTTCCTCGCCACCCCGCGGGCCAGCGCCGCCACCGCCTTCGAGACCAGCGCCTTCTCCTACAAGGCGCTGGCCGAGTCGCTGGCGCCGCTGATGACCGAGGGCGGCGGCATCGTCGGCCTCGACTTCGACGCCACCGTCGCCTGGCCCTCTTACGACTGGATGGGTGTCGCCAAGGCGGCGCTGGAGTCGGTCAACCGCTACCTCGCCCGCGACCTCGGCCCCCAGAACGTGCGCGTCAACCTCGTCGCCGCCGGCCCGATCCACACCGCCGCCGCCTCCGGCGTTCCCGGCTTCTCGGACCTCGAGTCGGCCTGGGCCGAGCAGGCGCCGCTGGGCTGGGAGGTCGAAGACCCGGCCCCGGTCGCCGACGCCGCCCTCTTCCTCCTCTCCGACCTCGCCCGCGCGATCACCGGCGAGATCGTCCACGTCGACGGCGGCGTCCACGCGATCGGCGCCGCGACGCCATCGGCCTAGACATATACGGCAGCTGCCGTATATGCAGGACCGGGCGACCTTTTGTAGCGTCAGCGGCGTGAAGAGGATCGGTGTCTTGCTCGTTTTCGCAGTCACGCTGAGCGTGGCCACGCCTGCCGGCGCGGCGACGCTATACCTGACTCAGAACGTCGGCAACGCGGTCTCCCAGTTCCACGTCGGCGCCGGCGGCCAGCTCGAAGCGCTCTCCCCGGCGCAGATCGGAGCCGGGCAGAAACCGACCGGGATCGCGGTCAGCCCGGACGGCAAAAGCGCCTATGCGATCAACGCCGACAGCGACGACATCTCCCAGTACGACGTCGGCGCCTCCGGGCTGCTGAGCGCGAAGTCGCCGTTCTCCTACGCGCTCGCCCCCGAACAGGCCGGCGGCCAGCCGGGAATCGCGGTTAGGCCGAACAACGCCAACGTCTACGCGGTCGGGACCCAGGGTGCCTCGCCGTTCCTCGCGGGCGTTCTGCAGATGTCCGCCGACGGGGCCGGGCAGGTTGGCCTGCTGACCCCGCCGCTGCTCGCCGTCACCGACCCGCGCGAGATCGCGGTCCACCCGACCCTGCCGAAGCTCTACGTCTCCAGCGCGATCGGGGGGCAGAAGATCGCGGTGATGACGATCGGCGCCGAAGGCAAACTGGCCAACGCCGGTTCGGTCGCGACGAGCTTCATCCCGTCCGGCCTTGCGATTACCCCGGACGGGCGCTTCCTCTACGCCCCTGCGACCGGCAGTAATTTCGTCGCCGGCTACTCGATCGACCAGACCACCGGGGCGCTGAGCGCGATCGCCGGCTCCCCCTGGGAACTCAAAGAAGGCGCCGCCCAGGACGTCGCCGCCAGCAACGACAGCGTCTACGTCGGCGCTCTCAGCCTCGGCGTCGGGATGTTCACGATCGACTCGCTGAGCGGCGCGCTGACGAAAAAGTCGCCCGAGAACGTCGCTGTGAAAGGCAATCCCGCTTCGGTCGTCGTCGCCGCCGACGGGAAAAGCGCCTACGTCGCCAGCTCGATCGCGATCAGCCAGTACGCGGTCGGCGCTGAAGGGGTGCTGAGCCCGCTGACGCCCGCCTCCGTCGCCACCACTGGGGCGACCTTCCCCTCGCTGGCGATCACCGCCGCTGGGAGCGGCGAGCCGGAAACGCCGGTCGGCCCGCAGCCGGTGCCGCCTCCGCCCGCCCCGCCGCCGCCCCCGCCGCCGCCGAAGATCGTCACCGAATACGTCGCCTACCAATACAAACTCGGCGAGGTGCTGGTGATGAGGGTGACCAAGGCCGACGGCAAAGTCATCAAGACCGAACTCGAAGTCGACAAATGCTACCCGCCGCCGAACGTGAAAACGAAATGCGCGGGGCTGGTCGAAGTCAAAACGCGCAAGGCCGGCAACCTGGTGATCGTCGACGAGGACGAGCGGCCCGGCTCGAAGTCGGTGCTGCTCGCCAAGGGCAGCTTCTCGATCCCGGCCGGCAAGTCCGGCAAGATCGTGCTGAGGCCGACCGCCGCCGGCCGCAAGGCGCTGAAGGGCAAATTCGTCACCGCCTGGCTGATCACCAAGCTGAACAACGGCTCGACCAAGATCGCCGGCCAGCAGAAGATCAAATTCCAGCTCAAGTAGCGGCCGGCGGGGCGTGCCCCGGTCAGCAGGATTCAGTATAGTTTTTTCCTAGTGCGGGGTTCA
>JBFXEM010000351.1:0-3335 GCA_050180135.1 Solirubrobacterales bacterium
GGCTGCTGGAGCACATGCGCGCGGTCGGTGGTTGGTACGTCGAAGACCGCGAGATCGAAATCACCGCCAAACGGGTGATGAAGATCATCGAGTCGACCAACGACCCGCGCTCGGAGTACTTCGACCTGATGCGGCGCGAGTCGATTCCGGCCGACGAGCTGATGGGACGGCGGATGGAGATCGGCGTCGTCGCCGTGCTCGGGCAGCTGCGGGCGAAGCGCAACTGGCACCGGATCCTGCGCGAGTGGGTCTACGCCGACGAGCCGGCGACCGAGCTCGGCGCCCTCGAGTGGGAGTACTTCGAGGAGCGAGGGGTAAAGCGAACCCCTGGTCTTGCCGAAACCAGCTGATGAGGGCCAGGCACCGAACCGAACTGGAGGCACGATGAAGCGGATCAAACGCGGCTGGGCGCTGACCAAGAAAAGCTGGGCGCTGCTCAAAGAGCACCGGGAACTGATCCGCTTCCCGCTCTACGGAGCGATCGCGACGATCCCGCTGGCGATCCTCTTCCTCGGCCCGGGCCTTTACTTCCTCGACCAGGACGAGTTCGCCGGCGCGATCCCGCTGCTGGTGATCGGCATCTACGTCCTCACGGTCGTCGGCGTCTACTTCAGCGTCGGCCTCGCCGCCGCCGCCAACCTGATCTTCGGCGGCAAGGACGACACCACCGTCGCCGACGGGCTGGCCGTCGCCCGCAGCCACTTCGGCGCGATCTGCGGCTGGGCGGCGCTCTCGACCGCGATCAGCCTGTTCATGGCGGTGCTCGAGAACCAGGGCGGTGCCCTCGGCAACATCGCCGCCCGCCTGGTCGGCATGGCCTGGGCGCTGGTCACCTTCATGGCGGTGCCGGTGATCGCGATCGAGGGCACCGGCCCGCTCGACACGCTGAAGCGCTCGGCGACGATCTTCAAGGACAAATGGGGGCAGCAGATCACCGGCAACATCGCGATCGGCGGCGCCGTCTTCCTGATCGGCCTGCTGCCGGCCGCCCTGCTGATCGCCGCCGGCGTCGTGCTCTGGCCCACTTCTGGCGCGGCAGCCGTCGTGCTGATCCTGGTCGGCGCCGTGATCACGTGCGTGGCGCTGCTGATCTCGAAGGCCCTCAGCGGCGTCTTCGGGGTCGCCCTCTACCGCTACGCGGTCGAGGGTCAGGAGGTCGGTGGCTTCACCAAGGAGGATCTGGAGTCGGCGGTGCGGCTGAAGAAGGGCCGCCGCAACGCGCCGCCGACGGCGACGCCCGGCACCGTCTGAGCCCAGATCTCATCCCCGTGGTTCCTTCTTAACCTCATAGGGCAATAAGGAACCGTGCGATTCGAGATGCTGCCCAGCAATGCCTGAGCTCGAGGTACGCAACCTGACCAAGCGCTACGGGAGGACCGTGGCGGTCGACGATCTCTCGTTCGCGGTAGAAGCCGGGCGGGTGACCGGCTTCCTCGGCCCCAACGGGGCCGGCAAGACGACGACGATGCGGGCGCTGCTGGGCCTGCTGGCGCCGAGCAGCGGCGAGGCGCTGGTCGAGGGACAGCGGCCGGTGGCGATGCGCGCACCGCTGGAGACGATCGGCGCGGCGCTGGAGGCGACCGCCTTCCACCCCGGCCGCAGCGGCCGCAACCACCTGCGCGGCCTGGCCGCCGCAGCGGGCTTCCCGCGCACCCGGGTCGAGGAGGTGCTGGCGATGGTCGAGCTGACCGGGGCCGCCAACCGGCGCGTCAAGGGGTACTCGCTGGGCATGCGCCAGCGGCTGGCGCTGGCGGCGGCGCTACTGGGCGACCCGCGCATCCTGATCCTCGACGAGCCCGCCAATGGCCTCGATCCGCAGGGGATGCGCTGGCTGCGCGACCTGCTGAAAGCGCAGGCGGCGGAGGGGCGCACGGTCCTGGTCTCCAGCCACGTGCTCTCCGAGGTCGCCCAGACCGCCGACGAGCTGATCGTGATCCGCAAGGGCAAGCTGGTCTCGCAGACGACGCTGGCCGAGTTCACCGCCGGCGGCCAGGTCCCCTCCCTGGTCCGCGCCTCGCGCCTGGAGGAGCTGGCCAGCGCCCTGACCGAGGCCGGCGCGACGGTCGAGCGCGCCGAGGACGGAGCGCTGCTGGTCAGCGGCCTCGGCGGCGAGCAGATCGGCGAGCTGGCGCTGGCGCGGGGGATCGCGCTGCACGAACTGGCGCCGCAGCACTCGAGCCTGGAGGAGCGCTTCCTCGAGGTGATCGACGAGGACGAAGTCGGCGGCTCGGGAGCCGCGGGGGAGGCGCGATGAACCTGCTGCGCAGCGAGTGGATCAAGCTCTTCACCACCCGGACCACCTGGGTGATGCTGGGCATCGGACTGGCGATCGAGGGGGTGGTGGTTGGGCTCGTTACCGGTCTGGCCGAGATGAGGAACCTCGAAGTCGATGACCTGATCACCGGCCTCGGGTTGCTGATGACCCTGCTGATGGTGCTCGGCGTGCTGGTGATCACGACCGAGTTTCGCCACGGCACCGCCAGCTCCACCTTCCTGGTCACGCCGCGGCGATGGCCGGTTCTACTCGCCAAGCTCGGCGCCTGCCTGCTGGTGGGAGTGGCGGCGGGGCTCGCCTTCGTCGCCGTCAACGCGGCGATCGTGCTGCCGATCTACTCCGGTCGCGGCGGCGTCCTGCCGGAGACCTCACGGCTGGTCGACGTCTACGCGGGCGTCGTCGTCTCCTTCGGCTTGCTGGCCGCCTTCGGGCTCGGAATCGGTGCGATCGTCCGCAACCAGGTCGGGGCGATCATCGCCGCGATCGCCGTCTTCTTCGTCGTTTCCGGACTCCCGGAACTGCTGCCGGGCTCGATCGGCGAATATTTCCCGGCCCAGGCGCTCGGCTCCCTGCACGGCCACGTCGAAGGCGACGGCACGCTGACCCAAGTCGGGGGCGGCCTGGTCCTCGCGACCTGGTCGCTGGCCCTGGTCGCGATCGGCACCGTGCTGACGATGGTCCGCGACCTCAGCGACTAGCCGATCCCGTGGTTCCTTTCGGCGCCATATGGGGAAAAAGGAACCACGCGATTGCTCAATCCGGCGCTTTGAGGGACTCGAAGAGGCGCGGGTCGTTGGAGACCAGGCCGTCGACGCCGGCGTCGACCAGCTTTCGCATCCGCGGCAGGTCGTCGACCGTCCAGGCGATCAGCTCGACCCTGGCCAGCTTGCAGATCCGCGCCAGCCGCGGGCTGACCAGCGGGTGGTAGACCCACATCGCCTCGACCCCGAACAGGGGCAGCTTCTGCGCCGCCAGCCCGGGCAGGCGCTGGCGCAGCGCCACCAGGGCGCCGGCCAGCGGCAGCGTCGCCCAGCGCTTGCGGGTCCTGTCCTTGGTCACG
>JBFXEM010000352.1:0-3333 GCA_050180135.1 Solirubrobacterales bacterium
CCTCCAACTGCTCGAGGGAGATCGTCCCCTTCGCCGCCGCCGGCTGGTTGGAGACGCCAACCAGTGCGAAGCCCGCCGCGGCAAGCGCTCGCGCGGCGCTCGCGACCCCGGGCAGCAGCTGCACGTCGTCCGGGTGCAGCGGTGACTCGCTGTGGCCCGAGGTCGGGTCGGGCACCAGGGCGTTGAGAACGCCGTCGCGGTCGAGGAAGGCGGCCGGGCGCAGGCTCAACTGGCGCGGTCGGCCAGCATTTCCCAGTGGCCCTGCTGTGCCGCCAGGTCGGGGTGGGCCACCAACGCGTGCCAGACGACCGCCTGGAAGGACTCGACCAGCGGCGTCTTCAGCTCCGGCGGCGCCTCGATCAGGATCGCGACGTCCGCCAGCTCGGCCAGGGTACCCCCGGGGGCGCCGACGACGCCGTAGAGCTTGGCTCCCCGCTCCTTGCCGAGCTCCATCGCGTTGACGAGGTTGACCGAGACGTTGTGCTCGCGGGAGCCGCCGCCGACCGAGAAGACGAAGAGCGCGTCGCGCTCGTTCAGCCGCGAGATCTCGAGCCAGCCCGCGTATGAGGTCTCCCAGCCGTCGTCGTTGGTGCGCGCCGTCAGCTCCGAGACGTTGTCGCTGGGCGCGTAGCTCTCGATGTGGCAGAGCTTGCGGAAGTCGTTGACGGCGTGCGAGGCATGGCCGGCGCCGCCGCCGACGCCGATCAAGAACAGGCGGCCCTCGCGCTCCCGGAGGGCGGCGAGCTCCCTGGCCATCGCGTCGATCCGGTCGGTCGGGACCTGGCCGGCGAGAGCGGCCGCAGCCTGCATATAGGTCGTCGAGTAATCGGCTCCCTGCATCGCCGGACACCCTACAGACGTGATCGCGGCCCGGCGCGGGCGCGAGGGCGTGGTCACGGTTGGATAGGCTCCGCCGTCACTTGAACTACGAGCGCCTCTACACCTACCGCTTCCGCGACATCGACCAGGCCGGCCGCCTCGCCGTCTGGGGCGAGATCGCGCCCCACGTCCACTCGGTGATGGGCAGCCCCCAGAGGGTTCTCGACCCGGCCGCCGGACGCGGCGAGTTCATCGGCCAGGTGCCCGCGAAGGAGACCTGGGCGGTCGACGCGGTCAGCTACGAAGAGGCCGTGCACAAGCCCGACACCACCGTGATCACCTCGATGATCATGGACGCCGAGCTGCCCCAGAACCACTTCGACGGCGTCTTCGTCTCCAACTTCCTCGAGCACCTCTATGACCAGGAGGCGATCTCCGCCTTCCTCGAAAAGATGCACGCGACGATGGAGACCGGCGGGCGGATCGCGATCATGGGGCCCAACTACCGCTACTGCGCCGACGAGTACTGGGACTGCGCCGACCACTACGTCGCCCTGACCCACGTCGCGATCGGCGAGCACCTCTACACCGCCGGCTTCGAGGTCGAGCGGACGATCCCGCGCTACCTCCCGTACTCCTTCCGCGGCATCCTGCCGCCCTCGCCGCTGCTCACCCGCACCTACCTGAAGACGCCGCTGGCCTGGAAGCTGCTGGGCAAGCAGTTCCTGGTGATCGGCCGCAAGGACTAGCTCGATCCGCCCCGGCGCTGCGGTTTGCCGACCCGGTAGTCGCCGCGGCTCAGGGTGCTCTCGAGCCAGACGTAGAGGACGATGAAGAGGTAGCGGCTGCCCATCTCCTTCATCGCCAGCTTCGGCACGCCGCTGGTGCGGTTGGTCCAGTTGGTCGGGATCACCTCGTAGGAGTGACCGCGGACGATCGCCTTGAGGGGGATCTCGACGGTGAGGTTGAAGTGCTTGGAGAGCAGCGGCTGGATCGTCTCGATCACCTCGCGCCGGTAGGCCTTGAAGGCGTTGGTGGTGTCGTTGTAGCGGTGGCGGAAGAGGACGCGGATGAACTGGTTGGCGAGGCGGTTGATGTAGAGCTTCAGGCGCGGGTAGTCGTGGACGACGGCGCCGGGGACGAAGCGCGAGCCGAAAGCGCAGTCGGAGCCGCCTTCGAGGATCCGCAGGTAGCGCGGCAGGTCCTCGGGATCGTCGGAGGCGTCGGCCATCACGATCGCGACGGCGTCGCCCTCGTAGACGTCGAGGCCGGCCCGGATCGCCATCCCGAAGCCGCGCTCGTAGTGGGAGCGGTGGCAGCGCACGCGCGGGTTCGCGGCCCCGATCGCGGCGACCACCGCTTCGGTCGAGTCGGTGCTGTCGTCGTTGACGACGACGACCTCGTAGTCGATCGACTCGCGCTCGAGCACCGCGACCACGCCTTCCACCGTCGCCCCGACCGAGCCCTCCTCGTTCTGGGCCGGCATCACCACCGAGAGCTTCATGCCGGCGCGGCCGTCCAGCGCTCGAGGTTCTGCTCGTGCATCTCGGTCAGGATCTCCTCGATCCCGTAGCGCAGCGCGAACTCTGGGTAGTCGGCCTGGAACGGCGCCAGGTCGGAGATCCACCAGCGGTGGTCGCCGATCCGCGGCTCCTCGCCCATCTCCCAGGAAAGCTCGCGGCCGGCGATCCGCTCGCAGGCGTCGATCGCCTCCAGCATCGAGCAGTTGGAGAAGCGGCCGCCGCCGATGTTGTAGACGGCGTGCGGGCGCGGCGCTTTGCGGAAGGCGTCGAAGGCGGCGATCAGGTCGGCGCTGTGGATGTTGTCGCGGACCTGCTTGCCCTCGTAGCCGAAGACCGTGTACGGGGTGCCGGTGACGGTGCACTTCATCAGGTAGGCGAGGAAGCCGTGCAGCTTGGCGCCGGCGTGCTGGGGGCCGGTCAGGCAGCCGCCGCGGAAGCAGACCGTCGGCATCTCGAAGTAGTAGCCGTACTCCTGCACCAGCAGGTCGGCCGCCGCCTTGGAGACCCCGAACAGCGAGTGGGTCGAGGTGTCGATCGACATCGAGGTGTCGATCCCCTTGTAGTAGGGGTGGTCCTCCGGCAACTCCAGCCGCTGCTCCAGAGAGCGCAGCGGCAGGCGGTTCGGGGTGTCGCCGTAGACCTTGTTGGTCGAGCAGAAGATGAAGGGGGCGTCCGGGCAGTGGGCGCGGGCGGCCTCGAGCAGGTTGAGGGTGCCGTTGGCGTTGACGCCGAAATCGGTCTGGGGAGCGCTGGCGGCCCAGTCGTGGGAGGGCTGGGCGGCGGTGTGGATGACCAGCTCGATTCGGCCGGCGTGCTTGGCGAAGATCGCGGCGACGCCCTCGGCGTCGCGGATGTCCGCCTCCTCCCAGTGGTAGCTGTCGTGCTCGGTGACGAGCCGCTCGGTCACGTGCGAGGTCGAGGACTCGGGACCGAAGAAGCGGGCCCGCATGTCGTTCTCGATCCCGACCACGTCGAAGCCCGCGCCGACGAA
>JBFXEM010000353.1:0-3327 GCA_050180135.1 Solirubrobacterales bacterium
GCTCGCGCGCCCCGGGTCCACCCGGGAGACCCGCAGCGGCGAGTCGACCGCGTCAAAGCGGTTGGTCAGCTCGAGCACGGCGGCGTCGCCGCCCTCGAGCACGGCTTTCCCGATCGGGGCGACGTCGACGGCCTCGCTCAGCCGCGTAGCCCAGAGGCGGATCTCGTCGGCGACCGCCTGCGCCTCACTCCACTCGAAGCGGCGCGTCCTCATCCCCCGCTCGCCTTCCGCAACCGCGCGGTCAGGTCGTCGACCTCGGCGGCGCGGAGCTTGTGGGCGACGCGGTTGGCGACGAAGCGGGCGGTGCACTCGAGGATCTCCTCGCGCACCTCGAGGTCGTTCTCTTCGAGGGTGCGACCGGTGGCGACGAGGTCGACGATGCCGTCGCCGAGCCCGATCAGCGGCGCCAGCTCGACCGAGCCCTTGACCTCGATCACTTCGACCTGGCGGCCGGTCGACTCGAAGTGGCGCTCGGCGGTCCGCGGGTACTTGGTCGCGATCCGCATCATCCCCAAGCGCCGCTGGGCTTCGCCGAGCTTGGCGTCGCCGACACGCCCGGCCAGGACCATCCGGCAGCGGCCGTAGCCGAGGTCGAGCAGCTCGTAGACGGCGCGGTCGGGGTTCTCCAGGAGGACGTCTTTGCCGGTGATGCCGACGTCGGCGGCGCCCGCCTCGACGTAGGTGGGAACGTCGGAGGGCCGCATCGTCACCACGGTCAAGCCCGAGGTCTGGAAGATCAGCGAGCGCGAGGGGCCGCGCAGCTCAGCGGTGTCGATGCCGGCGCCGTCGAGGACGTCGAGCGTCTCGCCGAACAGCGCTCCGCGCGGGACCGCAAGCTTCAGCGGCCCGTCGGCCTTGGCGCGGCTGCCCGCGACCGAGCTCACGAGGGACTCCCCCGTCGCGACTCCTCCTCCATCTGGGCGACGTGCACGCGCTCCAGGTAGAGCGCGAAGCCGGCCGCCGGCAGGTCCATCCCGAACCGCTTCATCAGGCCGTCGTAGCGGCCACCGCCGCCGAGCACGTGGCCCAGGGCCGGGTCGTAGACCTCGAGGATCGCACCGCTGTAGTAGCCGAGGTCGCGCAGCAGCCCGAAATCGATCTGGACGCGGTCGGCGGCGCCGCGCTCAGCCAGCGTCTCGTAGGTCGCCTGCAGCTGCGAGATCGCCCGCTCGACGGCTTCGCCGCCCAGCTTGCGCGCCTCCTCCAGGACCTCGCTGCCGCCGCGCAGCTGCGAGAGCGCGATGCAGGTGGCGGTCTGCTGGTCGCTGATGCCGGGGACCTCGGCCAGCTCGGTCTCGAGGCCGACGATGTCGTGGGCGGCGAGGCGGTCGAGCAGGGAGTCGCGGGCCTCGCCCTCGATCCCGAACTCGGTCAGCAGCTGGCGGTAGAGGTCGGCGTCGCCGAGGCCGATCACCGCGCGATCGAGGCCGGCGGCGTCGAGCGCGGCCTCGAGCACCTCGATCACCTCGACCGTGCCCTCCGGCGCCGGCGCCCCGATCAGCTCCACCCCGGCCTGGACGAACTCGCGCATCTGGCCGCGCTGGGGGCGCACCGCCCGGTAGGCACTGGCCAGGTAACAGAGCCGCAGCGGTGGCTCGGCATCGGCGTAGCGGCTGGCGGCCAGGCGCGCGATCGGCACCGTCATGTCCGAGCGCAGCGCCAGCAGGGCGCCGTTCTCGTCGAAGAATCGGTAGGCGCTGTCGGTATCGCGACCGCCGCCGCGCGAGAGCACCTCGTCGTACTCGATCGTCGGCGTCGCCACCTCGCCGTAGCCGCGCGCTTCGAAGACGTCGATCAGGGCTCGGTTGAGCCGGCGCAGCTCACGCATCTCGTCGGGCAGCACATCGCGGCTTCCGGGCGGAATCGGGTGGATCATCGGGTGGACCTTACGAGGTAGCGCCGCGGAGCCCTGCTACGCCGGAACCTCGGCAGAAACCCGTTCGATCTGGGCGCCGAGCGCGCGCAGGCGCTCGTCGATCTGCTCATAGCCGCGGTCGATCTGACGGATGTTGCCGATCTCCGAGCTGCCGTCGGCGGCCAGGGCGGCGATGAGGATCGCCATCCCAGCGCGAATGTCGGGGCTCTCGACACGCTCACCGTGAAGCCGGCTCGGACCGCTGACGATCGCCCGGTGGGGATCGCACAGCGTGATCCGAGCGCCCATCGCGACCAGCTTGTCGACGAAGAAGAGACGGTTCTCGAACATCTTCTCGAAGATCAGGATCTCCCCCTTGGCCTGCGTCGCCAGCGCCAGCGCGATCGAGGTGAGGTCGGCCGGGAAAGCCGGCCAGGGCCCGTCCTCGATCTTCGGGATCGCGTCGCCGAGGTCGGCCTGCACCTCGAGCGCCTGGCCTGGCGGCACGATCACGTCGTTGCCCTCGATCTCCGAGCGCAGGCCGAGGCGGCGGAACTGGCGCCTGGTGTTCTTCAGGTCGGCGGGCTCGACGTCGCGGATCCGCAGCTCCCCCCCGGTCGCCGCCGCCAGCGCCATGAAGCTGCCGACCTCGATGTGGTCGGGGGTGATCGTGTGCTCTGCGCCGGCCAGCTTGTCGGCGCCGTTGACGGTCATCACGTTGGAGCCGATGCCGTCGACGCGGGCGCCCATCTTCGTCAGCAGCCGCGCCAGGTCCTGGACGTGGGGCTCGGAGGCGGCGTTGGCGATGGTCGTGGCGCCGGGGGTCAGGGCCGCCGCCATCAGCGCGTTCTCGGTGCCCATCAC
The DNA here is from genome assembly GCA_050180135.1 of Solirubrobacterales bacterium. GTDB lineage: Bacteria > Actinomycetota > Thermoleophilia > Solirubrobacterales > 70-9 > VAYN01. The sequence goes on from JBFXEM010000353.1 coordinate 2,720, forward strand.
CGAAGGCTCGTCCATGAAGATCTCGCAGGCGCAGAGCCCGCCTGGCGCGGTCAGCTCGATCCAGCGGTCGCCGTCGACGACGGCACCGAGATCGCGGAAGGCGTCGAGGTGGGCGTCGAGGCGGCGGCGGCCGATGAAGTCGCCGCCCGGAGGTGGCAGCCGCGCCTCGCCGAAGCGGGCCAGCAGCGGCCCGGCAACCAGGAAGGAGGCGCGGATCTTGGCCGAGAGCTCCTCGTCGACGTCGGCCCCGGAAACGTGGGCGGCGCAGAGCCTGACGCTGTTGTCGCCGACCCAGGCGGCCTCCACCCCGAGCCGCTCCAACAGCGCGATCTGGGCCTCGGTGTCGCGGATTCGCGGCACCCGGTGCAGCAGCAGCTCCTCCTCGGTCAGCAGGCAGGCGGCGAGGATCGGCAGGGCCGCGTTCTTGTTGCCGGCGACGGTGAGCTCACCGGAGAGCGGCGCACCGCCCTGGATCACGAACTTCTCCATAGCTGGGCTAGGGTAACGACCGGCATGGGGGGAGGTTGGAAGATCGCCTGTGGAGTCGTGCTGGCGCTGTTCGCGCGCCGTCGTCAACATGCTCGTCGTCGACGCCGACACCGACGGGG
>JBFXEM010000354.1:0-3324 GCA_050180135.1 Solirubrobacterales bacterium
TCAGCTGCATCGGCATGGCCGCCGCGGCGGCGGCGATGGCCGCGCAGCCTCCCCACGGCGCCGAGGAGCGCGAACCGGTCCTGCGCTCGATCCGCACCGGCCTCTCCTTCGTGCGGCGGCTGAAGGCGGTGATGGGCAGCTTCGTAATCGACCTCTCGGCGATGACCTTCGGGATGCCGCGCGCGCTGTTCCCGGTCCTGGCGCTGACCGTCTACGGTGCCGGCGCCGCCGGCACCGGCCTCCTCTACGCGGCCGTCGCCGCCGGCTCGACGGTGGCGGCGCTGACCACGGGTTGGCTGATCCACGCCCGCTTCCTCGGCCGCATCGTCCTCGCCGCCGTCGCCGCCTGGGGGATCTTCATCGCCCTCGCCGGCCTGGTCAACTCGATCTGGCCCGCCGCCGCCCTTTTCGCCCTCGCCGGCGCCGCCGACAGCGTCAGCGCCGTCTGTCGCAGCACGATCTCGCAGACGCTTACCCCGGACCGGATGCGCGGCCGCATGTCCTCGGTCTTCAGCCTCGTCGTCGCCGGCGGGCCAAGGCTCGGCGACGTCGAGTCGGGGACGGTGGCGGCACTCACGTCCCCCGCCTTCTCCGTCGTTTCCGGCGGGCTCGCCTGCCTCGCCTCGGTCGGCGTTATCGCCGCCCTCTTCCCGCAGCTGGCCGCCTACGACGGCGACCTCGTCGGCGCCGGCGAGGTCAGCGTGGAGGAGATTGAGCGGGAAGCGACGCCTCTGCTCTAGGCCCCGACCGGGCCTCCCCCGTCGGCCGCACCGCGAGCAGGACGATGTCGTCGCGCAGGCTCGCGTCGCTGCGTGCCAGCGCATCCTCGCGCAGCGCCGCGGTCAGCTCCCCGAGCTCCCCGGCGGCGTGGTCGGCAGCGATCTCGGCCAGCGCCTCGGGGTCGCGGTGGCGCTCCACCGGCCCGGCCTCGTGCCAGCCGTCGGTGCAGAGGACCAGCGTCTCGCCCGCCTCGATCCGCGCTTCGTGACCCTGTGGCGGCGCCTCGCCCCAGGCGCCGAGCACCGAGCCACCGCCGTACAGCGCCACCTCCCCGTCGCCCCGCAGATGCACCGCCGGCGGGTGCCCGGCGCTCGCCAGGGCGACCGTCCAGCCGTCGTCCCCGGCCCGCATCCGGATCAGCAGCGCCGTCGCGAAGTCGTTTAGCCCGGTCCCCTCCAACAGCATCTCGTTGACCCGGTTCAGCACCTCCTCCGGCTCGTCGACCTCGCGGGTGAGGCCGCGCACGGCGTGGCGGACCGCGACCGAGACGCCGGCCGCGGCGCTGCCCTTGCCGGCGACGTCGCCGATCAGGATCCAGCAGCCATCCGCGGTCGGCAGTACGTCGTAGACGTCGCCCCCGATCTCGATCCCCTCGCCCGCCGCCTCGAAGAACACCGAGAACTCGAGCCCCGCCACCGCCGCCGGCCGCGGCGGCCGCAGCCCGCGCTGGAGGTCGCGGGCGATCGAGTCGCGCTCGCGGAAGAGGCGGGCATTGTCGAGCGCCAGCGCCGCCCGGTCGCCGAGCTCGGCGAGGAACTCGAGATCGGTCTCGTCGTAGCGCCGGTTGCCCTCGGAGTGGAGGAAGGAGAGCGCCCCGAGGACGTGCCCGCGCGCCAGCAGCGGCACCACCGCGGCCGAGCTGTAGCCGGCTTCATCCATCAGCCGGCGGTGCGCCTCGCTCTGGACGACCTGGTCGACCACGGCCGGCGCCTTGAGGTCGCGCCAGATCATCGGTCGGCCCTCGCGCAGGGCCTGCGCCGCCGGGTGTTGCCCGGCAGGGTCCAGCGGCGAGGCCCGGCGCAGTTCCTCCAGCGTCGCCGCCAGCCGTGGAACCCGGGCGGCGACCACGCTGTCGCCGAGCCAGCCGTCCTTGCGGACGAAGTCGATCGCGCAGACCTCGGCCAGGTCGGGAATCGCGGCGTGGACGATATTGCGCGCCGTTTCGGCCGGGTCCAGCGAGGAGTCGAAGTCCCTGCTGGCGCCCGCCAGGAAGCCCTGGGCGCGCCGCCGCCGCACCTCGCTGGTGATGTCGCGGGCGACCACCGAGGCGCCGACCACGCCGACCGCGGGGTCTTCGATCCGCGAGACCGTCAGTGAGACGTCGATCCCCGCCCCGTCCTTGCGAAGGCGCTGCGTCTCATAGGTCTCCAGGGTTTCGCCGCGGCGCACGCGGTCGAGGATCTCCCGCTCCTCGTGTTTGAGGTGGTCCGGCATCAGGAAGGCGACGTGGCGCCCGATCGCCTCCTCGGCGCTGTAGCCGTAGAGCCGTTCGGCGGCCGGGTTCCAGGAGGTGATCAGCCCATCGAGGTCCTTGCTGAGGACCGCGTCCTGGGTGCCGCGGACGACCTGCGCGAGGTGGTTGCGGGCGCGCTCGGTGTGGGCCCGCTCGCGGCGGCGGACGATGAAGGTGCCGAGCTGGTCGGCGAACCCGCCCAGCAGCGCCAGCAGTTCCTCCGAAGGCGGGCTGAAGGAGCGGGCGTGGAACTCGGCGATGGCCAGCACGCCCTCGGGGTGGCCGACTGGGACCGGAATCGCCAGCGCCGCCGTCAGGCCCAGCTCGGCCGCGGTCGCCCCGCGCGGGTAGAGCGGGTTGCGAGCGAAGTCGGGCGCCCAGGCGACCTCGCCCTCCGCCCAGGCCCGCCCCGGCAGTCCCTTGCCGCGCTCGACGATCAGCTCGCGGCTGTGGCGCCAGAGCGACTCGGCCTCGAGCCCGGCGACGCTCCAACCGGAGACGAAGCGCAGGATCGGCTCCCCCTCGCCGGCTTCCCAGAGGGCGCCGGCGTCCCAGCGCAGCAGGTGCCCGACCGTGAACAGGAAGTCGGCGGCGACCTCGTCGAGCGTTTCCGCCTCGAGCAGTCGCGCGGCGAGCTGCCGCTGGCTGCGCAGGTACCGCCGCAGCTCCAATTCGCCTGGCCGCTCCACCTTTCAAAGCTACCCCAGCCGGCTTGGCGGCGAGGGTCCTGGTTGGTAGCTTCGCGCGATGAGACGGATCAACATCGCGGCCCCGGATTTCGAGTACGACCCCGAGGACCCCGACGGCTTTCGGGCCGGCATGGCCCGGCTCGGAGAGGCGCTCGGCGCGAAGGAGTCCGGGATCAGCGTCTACGAGCTGGCGCCGGGCCAGGCGGTCTGTCCCTACCACTACGAGGTCGGTGAGGAGGAGTGGCTGCTGGTCCTCGCCGGCAACCCCACCCTGCGCCACCCCGACGGCTCCGAAGCGCTCGAGCCCTGGGACGTCGTCTGCTTCCCCCGTGGCCCCGAGGGGGCGCACTCGATCCGCAACGAGACCGAGCGGAGTGCCCGCGTGCTGATGTTCTCGACCGT
>JBFXEM010000355.1:0-3322 GCA_050180135.1 Solirubrobacterales bacterium
GCGCGATCATCTCCTTCTGCGCCGCCAGGGTGACGATGCTGACCGTTTCCCCGTACTCGGGTTTTTCGGTCCCGTCCATGATCCCCGGGTGCTCTTTGAACTGTTTGCGGACCTGCTCGACGACCTGACCGCCGGCTCGGCCGACCGCCTCGATCGCGAGGGCCGAGAACAGGTAGACCATCATGCCGCCGATGATCAGCCCGATCAGCACGTCAGGGCTGGTCAGGTTGAACAGCCCGTTGAGGTCGAAGCCCGCTGGGGCTTCGTCCGCGAGCTCGCTCTTGAAGGCGGCGAACAGCACCAGCGCCGCTAGCGCCGCGGAGCCGATCGCGTAGCCCTTGGTGACCGCCTTGGTCGTGTTGCCGACCGCGTCGAGCGGGTCGGTGACGTTGCGGACCGACTCCGGCAGCTCCGCCATCTCGGCGATGCCACCGGCGTTGTCGGTGATCGGCCCGAAGGCGTCCAGAGCGACGATCAGACCGCAGAGCGAGAGCTGAGCCATAACGGCGATGCCGATGCCGTAGATGCCCGCCAGCTCGTTGGCGCCGAGGATCGCCAGAGCGATGACCAGCGCCGGCGCGGCCGTCGACTGGAAGCCCTGGGCGAGGCCCTGGATGATGTTCGTCGCGTGACCGGTCTCCGAAGCCGCGGCGATCGTCTTCACCGGGCGGAAACGGGTCGAGGTATAAAATTCGGTAATCACGAACAGCAGCGCGGTGACCGCGATGCCGATGACCGCGCAGAGCCAGAGGTCGCCGACGCTGACCGCGGCGGCACCCGCCTCACCGAATCCGAGGCGCAGAGCGTCGCTCATCAGCCAGTCGGTGATCGGGTAGAAGGCGGCGATCGAGATCACCCCGGCAAGGATCACGCCGCGGTAGAGAGCACCCTCGACTTTGTCGGTCTTGGTGCGGACGGCGAGCGCCCCGATGATCGAGGCGATGATCGCGACGCCGCCGATCACCAGCGGGTAGATCGCGACCTCGCGGGCGAAGTCGGGGAAGGTGAGGACGCCGAGCAACATCACGGCGACCGAGGTGACCGCGTAGGTCTCGAACAGGTCCGCGGCCATGCCGGCGCAGTCGCCGACGTTGTCGCCGACGTTGTCGGCGATAACGGCCGGGTTGCGGGGGTCGTCCTCGGGGATCCCCGCCTCGACCTTGCCGACCAGGTCGGCACCGACGTCGGCGGCCTTGGTGAAGATGCCGCCGCCCAGCCGAGCGAAGACGGAGATCAGCGAGCCACCGAAGCCGAGACCGATCAGCGCGTCGACGGCCTCCTTGTCGGAGCTGCCGGTGATCACCAGGAAGCCGTAGTAGCCGGCGACGCCGAGCAGCGCCAGACCGACCACGAGCAGACCGGTGACCGAGCCGCCCTTGAAAGCGACGTCGAGCGCCGGCGGCACACCGCCGCGGGCGGCCTCGGCGACACGCGCGTTGGCTCGTACCGAGACGTTCATCCCGATGAAGCCGGTGGCGCCGGAGAGGACGCTGCCGATCACGAATCCGACAGCGGTCTCCCAGTTCTGCAGCAGCAGAAGCAGGATCGCGAGCGGGACGGCAACGGCCGCGATGATCGTGTACTGGCGGTTCAGATAAGCCTGTGCACCCTCCTGCACGGCCCCTGAAATTTCCTGCATCCGGTCGTTTCCGGGCGACTTCGCGAGCAGTCGCTGAGTGACGATGAGTCCGTATGCCACAGCGGCGGCCGCACAAACGAGTGCGACGACCACCCCGTAGTCGGTCAAAAAGCTAGTCAAGTTCGATTCCTCCGGTGGATTTAGCGGCGCGGGAGTCTATAGACGCGGGGGGCGTTTCCGCCCTGCGCCTGCGTCGAATCGTGGAATCCCCAAAACGCGGCGGCGCTCAGCCGGGCCTGGCTGGCTGGCCGACTCTGCCGTAGGTGCGCTGCGTCTCAGCCACGGCGTCGCGATATATCTCCTCGATCGAGGCGCCCCCGGCGAGAGCCTCCAGCGCCCGCTCGGCACCGTTGCGCGCGGGCAGGGCGACCTCGATCCCGAGCTGGGAGCGGGCCGGCGCGGTCCACTCGAGGATCGAGTCGAGCAGGGCCCGGGTCTCGACCTCCACCCCGGCCCGGAAGTCGATCATGCGGCCACCGGCCCCGTATCGGATCGCCCGCCAGAGGTTCTCCTCGATCTCGCGGTCGGCCAGCGGCCTCCCCCGCCCCTCGTAGCCGAACTCGTCGTAGTCGAGCGCGGTCTGGGCGATGCAGGCGGCGATCAGGCCGGCCAGCGCGAAGGACTCCTCGCCCCGGGTCTGGGCGTCGCAGATCCGCACCTCGACGGTGCCGAAGCTGTGATGCGGGCGCACGCTCCACCACAGTTGGGTCGACTCGACGACGGTGCCGGTCCGCTCCAGTGTGCCGATGAAGTCCGCGTAGCTCCGCCAGTCGCCGAACGGCGCGGGCACCCCGCAGCGGGGGAAGGTGCGGGTGAAGGTCTCGGTGCGGACCGTGTGCAGGCCGGTGTCGCGGCGATCGAGGAAGGGCGAGTTGGCGGAAACGGCAAGCAGCAGCGGCAGCAGCTCCCGCAGCCAGTCGCAGACCGCGATCGCGCGGTCGGCCCCGCGCACGCCCATGTGCACGTGCAGGCTCCAGGTGTTGTTGCGCTGGGCGACGTAGCCGAGTTCCTCGCGCAGGCGGTTGTAATGAGGCGTGTCGATGATCCGCTGGTCCAGGTAGTTGGCCCAGGGATGGGTCCCCATCGAGCCCAGCGCCAGGCCCATCTCGGCGACGACGTCGAACAGCCGCGCGCGCCGCTCCGCCTGCAGGGCAATCGCCTCGGCCATCGACTCGGCCCGGCCGGAGCGAATCTCGACCTCGGAGGCGATCAGCTCGCCCGCCGCCGACTCGGCCAGCACCCCGTGCTTGGCACAGGCGTCGTGGACGTCCTCGTAGCGATGGGCCAGCTCCAGCGTCGCCGGGTCGAGGATCGCGAACTCCTCCTCGAGGCCGATCGTGAAGTCGGTCGAGGACTCGAATCTCTCGCGGGCGAGGTCGAGGTCGAGGGACAAGGGGCTAAGCCAGGTAGAAGTAGAGCGCGAACAGCAGGTCGACGGCGGGACTGGAGGTGTGGACCGTCACCTCCGGCGGCACCTGGAGCAGCTGCTCGGAGTAGTTGAAGATGATTTTGACGCCGGCCTTGACGAGCCGGTCGGCGACGTCCTGGGCCGCCTCGGCGGGGACCGCGAGCACTCCGACGACGATCTCCTCCTCACCGACGACCGCGTCGAGGTCCTCCAGCGCCCGCACCGCCAGCTCGCCGATGTCTGTGCCGACGACGGCGGGGTCGGAATCGAAGATG
>JBFXEM010000356.1:0-3313 GCA_050180135.1 Solirubrobacterales bacterium
CTCCGAGTGGTTGGAGCAGGGCGTCCTCGACGTGAACAAGCTCAAGTACTGGAGCTTCATTCCGCGCCGAGGGTCCGGGCGGGTGAGCGAAGAGAGCTTCGAGGCGGGGGTCGCCGAGCGGGCGATCGCGAAGGGGCGCGATGGCGAGGAGCTCAGCGAGGACGAGCTGACGGCGCTGTTCTCGGAGACCCGGCCCGAGGTGATCGAGGAGATGCGGATCGCGGCGGATGAGCTGCGGGCCGAGCTGGCCGGTGAGACCGCCACCTTCGTGATCAACCGCAACATCAACTTCACCAACGTCTGCATCGTCGGCTGCGCCTTCTGCGGGTTCGGGCAGGGCAAGCGCTCGCCGGACGCCTACGAAGTCTCCGAGCGGGACTTCGCGGCGCGGATCACCGAAGCGGTCGACTTCGGCGCCACCGAGCTCTGCATGCAGGGCGGCATCCACCCCGAGCTCACTCTCGAGGAGTACGGCAAGTGGCTGCGCCTCGCCAAGGAAGTGGCGCCGCAGCTGCACCTGCATGCCTACTCGCCGATGGAGATCAACCACGCCTGCGACGTTTCCGGCAAGAGCCCCGGCGAAGTCTTCGAATACCTGCTCGAGCAGGGCCTCGGCTCGACCCCCGGCACCGCGGCCGAGGTGCTCGACGACGGGGTGCGCCAGCGGATCTCCCCGAACAAGCTTCCCGCCGCCCGCTGGGTGGAGATCATCGAAGCCTCCCACCGCGCCGGGCTGCGCTCGACCTCGACGGTGATGTTCGGCCACATCGAGGAGCCGCGCGAGCTGGCCCGCCACTTGGCGGTGATCCGCGGCCTGCAGGAGCGCACCGGCGGCATCACCGAGTTCGTCCCGCTCAGCTTCATCCCCTTCAACACGATGCTCGGCCGCACCCACGGGATCGAGGAGATCTCGATGCAGGAGAACCTCAAGCACACCGCGGCCTTCCGCTTGGCGCTCGGCAAGAGCGTCACCAACCTTCAGGCCTCCTGGGTGAAGATGGGCCTGGAGGGCGCGACCGAGGCGCTGCGCTGGGGCGTCAACGACCTCGGCGGGACGCTGATGGAGGAGAACATCTCGCGCATGGCCGGCTCCCAGCACGGGGTGCGGCTGGAGCCCGAGCAGCTGATCGAGGCGGCAAGGGCGGCGGGGCGCGAACCGGCGCAGCGGACCACGCTCTACGAGGTCCTCGAGCGGTATCCGGCGCGCGCCGTCGTCGCTTGAGCGTTCGCTCATCCGGGTAGGCGTATCCCGTAAAGGGAATTGCCACCGCAAAGGAGCACTATGAGTGACGGAGTACGCAACAAGGAGGACGCCAAAGGGCGCGTCAAGGAGGCCGCAGGCAGCCTCACGGGCGACAAGGACCTCAAGAACGAGGGCAAGGTCGACCGCGCCGGCGGCGCCGCCAAGGACGGCATCGAGAAGCTGACCGACAAGGTCAAGGACGTGCTGCGCAAAGACTGACGGTTGGCACTCGTCGCCCTCAGGGCGACGAGTGGACGGCGCGCCTAGCGGAAGAGGTCCTCTTCGCGCGGGCGGCGCAGGGCGGCGGCCCCGGGTCCGTCCTCGGCACCGACGTATCGGCCGAGGCCGCGCACGACCGCCGCCGGCGTCCGGCTCGTCTTGTCGCGGACCAGGTCCGCGGCCGAGGCGGCCTCGTCGGCGATCGCGATCAGCGTCGCCGCCAACTCGCGCCCGCTGACGTCGTGGCGGCCGCGCCAGTCGTCGAGCGGCGCCAGGCCGGCGCAGCCGATCGCAACCTCGACCTGTCCCAGTCGCCAGGCGCGGCCGAAGCTGTCGGCGATGACGACGGCGGGGAGGAGCCCGGTTGCGGCGGCCAGTTCGGAGCGGATCGCCCGGGCGGAGGCGTCGGGGTCCTCGGGCAGCAGGCAGACGCTGTCCTCGTCGGCCAGGTTGGAGGCGTCGATGCCGGCGTTGGCGCAGACGAGTCCGTGCTTGGTCTCGACGATCAGCACCCCGCGCTCGTCGGCCCGCAGGATCTCGGCGCTCTCCTCCAGGACCAGCTCGACGAGCGCCGGCTCCCGTCCGATCGCGGCGGCGATCCGCCGCGCCTCGCTGCCGGGGATGACCGAGGAGAGCCGGCGCAGCCGCCCCTCGGCCTTGGAGACGATCTTCTGCGAGACCACGACCAGGTCGCCCTCGGCGAGCTCGGCGCGGGCGGCGATCTCCTTGCCGGGGTTCATGCCGGGCACGAACTCAGGCAGTCCGTCGACGCCGCGCACCGAGAGCTCACTCATCCCGTGGTTCCTTTCCGACCCAGAGAGTTCATAAGGAACCGCGCGATGCCGGGCACCGCCAGCTCGCTCATCCCGTGGTTCCTTTTGGACCGATGACGTTCATAAGGAACCACGGGATGGAGGGGTTAGATGCCAAGGGCCTTGGCGGTGCGGCGGGCACGGCCGGGATTGGTGAGCAGCGCCGTGGTCAGGGCGACGACGTCGGCGGGGGTGTCGAGGTCGAGCCCGAGCGACGGCAGCGCCTCGATTCCAAAGGGGACGCCGGCGGCGCGGGCGGCGGCGACGTGGCGCTCGCAGCTGCCCTCGCCGAAGGCGGGGACGATCGCGCTCGGCGGTCGTAGGACGAGGGCGTTGGTGCCGGTGCCGTGGCGGTCGGGAACGACCGCGACGTAGCGCTCGGGGACGCCGGTCAGCAGCTTGTCGAGCTCACGCGGGTCCAGCAGCGGGCAGTCCCCGGCCAGCAGGACCACGCAGTCCTCTCCCGCGGCTTCGGCGCGGGCGATCCCGGCCTGGGTCGCCTCGACGTGGCCGAGGTCGCCGGGGTCGGGGATGACCTCGGCGCCGGCCGCGGCGGCGAGTTCCTGGGCGATCGGGTCGCCGGTGACGACGATCGTGCGCTCGACGCCGCGCGCCTGGCCGATCGCCTCCAGCACGTCGGCGACCATCGCCCCGACCAGCTGGCGTCGGCGCTCGGGCTCGTAACCGGCGGTGAGGCGCTGCTTGGCGGCGTCGAAGCGCTTGACCGGGACGACCGCGGTCGCCATCAGCCCGCCAGCGTCTCCGCGTAGTCGAGCACGATCCGGGCCAGGCGGGCGCGGCCGCCGGCGCCCTCCATCAGCGTCGCCGTGGCCAGGGTGGGGAGCTCGGCCGGGGGCGGGTCGGGGTCGCCCTCGTCGACGACCATGCCGTCGATCAGGCCGGCGTAGAGCGAGGCGGCACCGGCGGCGGTGGTGGGGCGGCCGATCGCTTCCATGAAGCGGTTGGTCGGGCCCTTGACGACGGCGCCGGCGACGTAGGGGCTGACCGCGACGACCGGGGCGGGGGAGGCCGCGATCGC
>JBFXEM010000357.1:0-3311 GCA_050180135.1 Solirubrobacterales bacterium
CGTCATCGCCCACCGCCTCTCGACGATCCGCCGCGCCGGCAAGATCGTCGTCCTCGCGGACGGGGGGACCGCCGAGCAGGGCACCCACGACGAGCTGATCGCGGCGGGTGGGGCTTACGCCAGGTTGTACGGGGCCTGGTCCGAGTCCTCGGCTGCGTGAGCCAGGGGGAGCCGGGTGTGCTCGGGGTCGAATTGAGTCGGCCGCCCTGCGGGCGAGCCTCCCAATGATGGTGCGCGCCTATGGCGCGCAGAAACCGGATTGCATTTCCGCCGCCTTCGGCGACATTCCCCCAGAGCCCCACCGAACCCCTCCCCCCACACGCCCCACAGGACTCACCCGCCCAGGGTTCGGCCATCTCTCTGAGGCGAAAGATCCCGGACTTTTGTCAGCCCGAGGTGAACGACCGGACCCTGGGAGCTGAAAGATGATCGGGGCGGTTGCGAGGCGGGGTGCCGGTCGGCTCTCCCGGGAATGTCCGCCGAAGGCGCTTTCCTTAAATCAGCTCGCCATAGGCGAGCTCAATATTGCGGAACAGCCCCCTTCAGGGGGCGTGACTCAATTCCCGGGAGAGGTGACCGGCACCCCGTCCCTAAGCCGTCCCGAGCTTCCTAGAACTCCTGGTCGATCCAAGGCATCATCGTCCGCAGCTCGCCGCCGATCGACTCGATTTCCTTGCCCTCGGCCTCCTTGCGCATGCGGTCGAAGCTCTCGCCGCCGGCGCGGTTCTCGGCGATCCACTCTTTGGCGAACTCGCCGGACTGGATCTCGCTGAGGATCTCCTTCATCGCCGCCCGGGACTCCTCGCCGATCACGCGCTTGCCGCGGGTCATGTCGCCGTACTCCGCCGTGTTGGAGATCGAGTAGCGCATGCCCTGGATCCCCTTCTCGTACATCAGGTCGACGATCAGCTTCAGCTCGTGCAGGCACTCGAAGTAGGCGAGGCGCGGGTCATAGCCGGCCTCCACCAGGGTCTCGTAGCCGGCCTGGACCAGCTCCGAGGCGCCGCCGCAGAGCACTGCCTGCTCGCCGAAGAGGTCGGTCTCGCACTCGTCTTTGAAAGTCGTCTCGATCACCGCGGCGCGGCCGCCACCGATCCCTGAGGCGTAGGCGAGGGCAAGGTCGTGGGCGTTGCCGGAGGCGTCCTGGTGGATCGCCATCAGGCAGGGAACTCCGTTGCCTTCCTCGAACTGGCGGCGGACCAAGTGGCCCGGGCCCTTGGGCGCGACCATGGCGACGTCGATTCCGGCCGGCGGCTCGATCTCGCCGAAGTGGACCGCGAAGCCGTGGGCGAAGAGCAGCATGTTGCCGGGGGCGATCCCGTCGGCGATCTCCTCGCGCCAGATCTCGCCCTGTTTCTCGTCGGGCAACAGGATCATCACCAAGTCGCCCTCGCTGGCCGCGTCGGCGATGTCGAGCACCTTGAGGCCGTGCTCTTCGGCCTTGGCGCGGCTGGCGGAGTCGGGCCGCAGGCCGACCACGACGTCGACGCCGGAGTCCTTGAGGTTGAGGGCGTGCGCGTGCCCCTGTGAGCCGTAGCCGAGGATCGCGACGGTCTTGCCGTCGAGCTTTCCGAGATCGGCGTCCTTGTCGTAGAAGATGTCGTCAGTTTTCATGGCGGGCAATCTACCTCAGAGCTCGTCTCATCAGCTTGCCCGAAGGCGTGCGTGGCAAGGCCGCCGCCAGCTCGACCCGCTTGGGCACCTTGAACCCGGCCAGCGACTCGGCGCAGTGGCGCCGCAGATCGTCTGGGGTGACCGCCGAGCCGGTTTCGAGCACGACCACGGCCGTGACCGCCTGCTGCCACTCCGGGTCCTCGCGCCCGACCACGGCAGCGTCGGCGACCTCGGGGTGGGCCAGCAGCACCGCCTCGACCTCGGCCGGGACCACGTTCTCGCCGCCGCTGACGATCAGGTCGTCGAGCCGGTCGCGCACGTAGAGGAAGCCTTCCTCGTCGATTTCGCCGAGGTCGCCGGTGTGCAGCCAGCCGTCGGCGTCGGCGCGGCCGGGGGCGACCGTCGGGCCCTGGATCAGGATCTCGCCGTCGGCGGCGATCCGCAGGTGGGTGGTCAGCAGCGGCCGCCCCGCCGAACCGAGCTTGCGCCGCGAGTCGGCCGGCGCCAGCGTCGTCACCTGCGAGCAGGTCTCGGTCAGGCCGTAGGTCTGCACCACGGTCGCGCCGCGGGCGCTCGCCTCCTCCAGTGTCTCCGCCGGCACCGGCCCGCCGCCGACCAGGATCGCCCGCGGTCCCGAGAGGTCGGCGCCGGCCTCCAGCAGACGCGCCAGCATCGTCGTCACCAGCGAGACGATCGTGATCCCGTCCTCCTCCAGCGACGCGGCGACGCGCTCGACCTCGAATCCGTCGTGCAGGACCGCGGCGGTGCCGTAGATGGTCGAGCGAACGACGATGCTGAGTCCGGCGATGTGGCTGAGCGGGACGCAGCAGAGCCAGCGGTCGGCCGGGTCGACGCCGATGTTGAAGCCCGAGCCGACCGCGTTCCAGAGGAAGTTGCCGTAGGTGAGGCCGACCGGGCGCGGGGCGCCGGAGCTGCCGCTGGTGAGGACGCGGGCGCAGACGTCGTCCATGTCGTGCTCGCCGAGCAGCGGCATGTCGGCCTCGGTCTGGGTCAGCAAACCGGGGTCGTCGAGATCGACGATCGGCTCCTCGGCGGCGACGATCGTCGCCCGCTCGACGGCGGTCAGGCGCGGGCTCAGGGGCAGCAGGGTCGCTCCCAGCTTCATCAGCGCGTGGGCGAGCACGACCTGCTCGCGGCGCCCGTGCATGGTCAGCGCCGCGGTCGAGCCGCGGCGAACCCCGTGGGCGGCGAGCCGGCGCGCGACCCAGGTCGCTTCGGCCTCCAGCTGCGCGTAGGTCATCTCGTCGCCTTCGGCGATCAGCGCCGTGCGGTCGGGGCAACTCTGGGATCTCTGGGCTAGCCAGTCGTCGAGCTTCATCAGCCGGATATCGTGCCCATCATGCCCAAACGCCACAAGGACGCTCCGCCCGAAGCCGACCTCTACGCCCCGATCGCCTGGCAGGCGGCCGGCGAGTACACCGATATCCGCTACGAGAAAGCGGACGGGATCGCGAAGATCACGATCGACCGGCCCGAGGTCTTGAACGCCTTCCGGCCGCAGACCCTGATCGAGGTCTCCGCCGCGATGGAGGCGGCCCGCGAGGACCCGGAGGTCGGCGCGATCATCTTCACCGGCGAGGGCACCAAGGCCTTCTGCTCGGGCGGCGACCAGAACGTGCGCGGCGACACGGGGTACGTCGCCGAGGGGGCCGAGGTCGGGCGCTTCCACGTCACCG
>JBFXEM010000358.1:0-3307 GCA_050180135.1 Solirubrobacterales bacterium
CGAGGCCGGCGACCACTTCGGCCAGCACGTGGCCATCGACGGCGACACGATCGTGGTCGGGGCGCCGCGCCACATCATCGGCACCGAGGCGGCCGGCGCCGTCTACACGTTCGCGCGCACCGGCGCGCCAAACCGGACCGAGACGGCCAAGCTCACGATCGCCTCACCGGCGACGGCGACCCCGTCGCTCGGCAGCGGCGTGGCGATCGACGGCGACGTAATCGCCGCCGGCGCTCCGGCGGAAGGCAGCAGCCCCGGCGTCGGGGGATACGGCGCGGTCTACCTCTTCGACCGCACGGGTGACGCCGACCGTCACGAGAAGGCGCGGCTGGTGGCGTCGGACGGGGCGGCGGGCGACGGCCTGGGCGGCGGCTTCGGCCTCGCGATCGACGGCGACACGGTTGTCGCGGGCGCCTACACGAAGCCCGCAACCGGGGTGGGCGTCATCAACACTGGCGCGGCCTACACTTTCGACGCGACCGCGACCGGCGCCGCGACCGAGACGGACAAGCTCCTGGCCTCCGACGGCGCCGCGCTTGACCAGTTCGGCTTCTCGGTCGAGATCGACGACGAGACGATCGTCGTCGGCGCCAACCGCGACAGCTTCCCCGGGCGTAACTACGTCGGGTCGGCGTACACGTTCGAAAGCACGGGAGCGCACAACCAGACGAGCAAGCTCGTGACCTCCGACGGCAAGAGCGAAGACCGGGTCGGCTGGGACGTGGCCGCCGGCGGCGCGCCGATCGCGATCGCGGCGGACCTCGACGACCACGGGACGAGCGTGACCAACGAGGGGTCGGTCTACCTCTATCCGCGCTCGAGCCCCGAAGGCGAGCGGATCGAGGCGTCGCGATTCACCGCGGCCGCGCCGGCGGCACACGATAACTTCGGCTCCGCCGTCGACATGGACGGCACCACGCTGATCGTCGGCGCGCGCAGCGACGACGTCGGCGCCAACGACGACCAGGGCTCGGCGACGATCTCCTTCGCCCCCGCCACGGCGCCCGCCTGCTCGGACGGCGGCGACAACGACGGCGACGGGAAGATCGACTTCCCGGACGACCCGGGCTGCGAATCGGCCAACGACACCAGCGAGCAGGACCCGCCCCCGGGCGATCCGCAGGCCGGCGCACCCGGCGGCGCGCCTGCGGCGGGCGCACCCACCGAGGTCGACGACGGCTCGCTGGCGCCGCGCATCGTCAGACCACGCAGGCAGCCCCCGGTGACTCCCACCAAGGAGAAGGAGATCAAGTTCGCCACCGTCTGGGACTGCGTGGACCAGCCCAACGACGACCCCTGCGAGGCCTACGCTTGGGTCACGATCGCCTACATCGCGGCCGATGACAGCGCCGCGCAGTCGAAGACGAGGCGCCTGCGGATCGCAAGCGGCCGCGCCACGATCCGCAGCGGCGCCCAGAAGCGCGTCACCGTGAAGCTCACCAAGAACGCCTATGAGCTGCTGCGCCGGCAGGGAAAGCTCGAGGCTCGCGTCGAGATGCGACTGAGCCGACCCGACACCGAGACCGCGCGCGCCTCCTTCGCCGTCACCCTCAAGGCGCCAAAGTAGGAGTAGGTCGCAGCCGTCGGCCCGGCCTTTGCAGGGCTTTCGTGAAATAGCGGGGGCAGGATTCGAACCTGCGACCTTCGGATTATGAGGTTTCTAGGCGGGGTTGACCAGACTGGTTTTCGGCTTGTTCAAGCGGTTCGAGTTGGGCGAAGTCGCGGTCAACCTAGTACCCACTTAGTACCCGGGGCCCGGGTCGATTGCAGGACGTGGCTCAGCCGATTGGCGCTGCTACTGGACGAATCGTCGGATGAGAGCATTGAACTCCGCAGCACGCTCCCAGAAGACCATGTGACCAGTCGAGAGCGTGGCGAGCTCGGCCTTGGGGATGCGGGCTACGATCTCATGGGAACACTCGGGTCGGGTCAGGATGTCGTACTCGCCAGCGATCACGAGCGTCGGCTGCGCGATCGCGGCCAGCCGCTCGAGGCTGTCGTGTGAGCGGCAGGCGTGCGACCCCGCGATGAAGCCCTCGAGGTTCGGTCGCTCCGCCTCGTAGAACTCCTGTACCGCCCCGGGATTCGACATGAGGTATTCGGGCGAGAAGCAGAACAGGAGCAGGCTTTCCATGATCCCCTGGTCGTCACCTTCCTCGCCGAGCCGAATCCAATGACTGAACAGTGCTTCGAGGAAGGGCTCTCGCCGTCCCCAGGTGTTGGTCAGGACCAGACGGCCGACGTCGTCCGGATGTTCGAGCGCCCAGAGCTGACAGATCGCACCGCCCATCGAGGAGCCGACCGCGGTGACGCCGGTCAGGCCGAGCACCTCAACCACTGCATGACAGTCCTCCGCCATCTCGCGGACGTCGTACGGGCCCGGCGCGATCGTGCTCTTGCCGATCCCGCGATTGTCGAAGACGACCACCTGGTGGTCGTCCGCGAGCTCCTCGACCTGCGGCTGCCACGAGAGGTGATCGTCGCCGAGCCCTGCCACCATGACGATTGGCGCTCCCTCTCCGTACACCTCGAAGTGGAGCTCGACACCGGACCGACTGGCCCGCCCGACGCTCGTCGGTTGATTCATCGACGCCATGCACTCCTCCTAACCGTTCGCGGGGTCTGGGCTTGGGTCCGCCGCCGGGGCATCCAGGTCGGTCTCCAACCCGGTGTCTCCGCCCTCGCTTTTGTACCGCGCGACGCCGACGAAGTAGCCGACGATTGCCGCCACGAACGGGAGCAGCCAGAGCGCGTTCACCCAGTCCTTGGTCGATCCAGTCAGGGTTTCGAAGTTGTCGATTCCGAGATACGTCGCCGTGATCAGACCGGCTGCCGCAAGCGTCGGGGCGATCACGCTGTGCCAGATTCGGGTATCCCGCTCCTTCAGCCGCAGGTAGCCGATCACCGACAACGAGCCGGCCGTGTAGAGGGCCATGATCCCTACCGTCCCGAAACCGAGGAAGACCGCGTAGAGCCCGAGGTAGGGATCGCCGTCGGCGAGCGCGAAGATCGCGATTACCACCGCGGCGATCACCGACTGCACAGCGCTTGCGACATAGGGCGACTGGTGCTTGCCGTGGGCGCGACCCAGTTGCTTAGGCAGCAGGCCGTTTCGCCCCATCGCGAACATGTACCTGGACAGCGCGTTGTGGAAGGCGAGGATCGCGGCAAAGACGCTGGTCAGCACCAGCCAGTTCATCACGTCGGCTACACCGCTTCCCACGTAGCGGCCGGTGAGATCGAAGACGAAGGTGCCGGCGTTTTCGCCGGCTACCGCGACCACCTGGTCGTTCCCGTAGCCAAGGCC
>JBFXEM010000359.1:0-3306 GCA_050180135.1 Solirubrobacterales bacterium
GAGGCGCTCGCCGCTGCAAAGGCTGGGCAGCCACTCCTGCTTCTGCTCGTCTGAGCCCCAGAGGTAGATCGGCATCGTCCCCAGCGAGGTGTGGGCGGCCATCGTGATGCAGACCGAGGAATCGATCCGGGCCAGCTCTTCTACCGCCAGCACGTACGAGAGGGTGTCGCCGCCCCCGCCGCCGTACTCCTGTGGGAACGGGATCCCCATCAGCCCGAGGCCGCCGAGCTTGGCGACGAGCTCATAAGGGAAGGACTTGGTGCGGTCGAGCTCCTCGGCGACCGGTGCGACCTCCTGGCGGGCGAAGTCCCGCACGGTGTCGCGCAGCAGCGCCTGCTCGTCTGAGAGTTTGAAGTTCACGCCGGGCAGCCTACGGGTTCGGGACGCGGAGATCGACCGCTTTCGGCGATCGCGAACGCCGCGTCTGGGAAAGCTCCAACTACAGCTGCAGGCTCTTGACCTGGAGCAGCTCCTCGAGCCCGTAGCGGCCGTTCTCGCGGCCATGACCGGACTGTCCGTAGCCGCCGAACGGCGCCATCGGGTTGAAGGCGCCGCCGTTGATCTCGATCTGCCCGCTGCGGATCCGCCGCGCGACCGCGATCGCCCGCTCCTCGTCGCCGGACCAGACGCCGCCGGCGAGGCCGTAGTCGCTGTCGTTGGCGATCCGCACCGCGTCGTCCTCGCCCTCGAAGGGCTGGATCGCCAGCACCGGCCCGAAGATCTCCTCGCGGGCGATCGTCATCTCCGCGGTCACGTCGGAGAAGACGGTGGGGCTGACGAAGTAGCCGCGGTCGAGCCCGGCCGGCGCTCCGGCGCCCCCGGTCAGCAGTTTCGCCCCCTCCTGCTCGCCCTTCTCGATGTAGCCGCGCACGCGCTGGCGCTGGACGTCGGAGACGAGCGGTCCGAGCCGGGTCGAGTCGGCGAACGGGTCGCCCGGGGTGAAGGTCTCGGCCGCCTGGGCGGCAAGCTCCTCGGCCTCGGCCAGGCGCTGGCGCGGGACCAGCATCCGGGTCAGGGCGCTGCAGGTCTGGCCCGAGTTGAGGAAGCATTTGCCGACCCCGTCGGGGATCGCCCTGGCGAAGTCGGCGTCGTCGAGGATCACGTTCGGCGACTTGCCGCCGAGCTCCATCGCGACCGGCTTCACCGTCGCCGCGGCCAGCTCGCTAACCCGGCGTCCGGCCCGGGTCGAGCCGGTGAAGGAGACCATGTCGACCCCCGGGTGCGCGGCGATCGCCTCGCCGACCACCGGGCCGGTGCCGGTGACCATGTTGAAGACGCCGGCGGGAAGGCCGGCGGCCTCGATCACCTCGGCCAGCAGGAAGGCGTTCAACGGCGTCACCTCGCTCGGCTTCAGGACCACCGTGCAGCCGGCGGCGAGCGCGGGGGCGACCTTGACCGCGATCTGATTCAGCGGGTAGTTCCAGGGCGTGATCGCGCCGAGCACGCCGACCGGCTCGCGGATCACCCGCGAGTTGCCGATCGTCTCCTCCCAGGCGATCTCCTCCATCAGCTTCGGCATCGAGCCGAAGTGCAGCGCCGGCAGCCCTGCCTGGATGATCCGGCTCAGCTTCAGCGGCATTCCCAGCTCCTGGGCGATCGTCGTCGCGATCTCCTCGCCGCGCTCACCGAGTCCGGCGCCGATCGCGGCCAGGTAGCCCGCCCGCTCCTCGCGCGAGGTCCGCGACCAGGACTCGAAAGCATCGCGGGCGGCGCTGACGGCGGCGTCGGCGTCGGCCTCCGAGCAGGCGGGGATCGTGCCCATCACCTCCTCGGTGGCGGCGTTGATCACCTCGATCGCTTCGCTTCCAGCCGGCTCGACCCACTGACCGCCGATGAAGATCCTGTCCCTTGTCTGAAGCTCCGCCGCAGTCGCCATTCCCGTTCCTCCAATGTTCGCCCGTCGAGAGATCTCTGGAGCAAACGCTAACGCCTTGGGCAAATCGGGCAGATCGAGGAAATCTAGGGCGACTGGACCTCGTTGTCAGCCAGTGCCGCCGCCAGTCCGGGCCCCGGGACCGCGCGGGCGTCGCGGGCGTTCAGGACCTCGCCGCACTCCTGGCAGATCCCGCGATCGGAAACCCGGCCGCCGCAGCCCTTGTGGAGGATCATCATCGGCGGGCCCTCGGGGCCCGTCGAGTGGCGGTCGCCCCAGCCCTGCAGGGCGATCAGCGCCGGCCAGAGGTCGAGGCCCTTCTCGGTCAGGAAGTATTCGTAGCGGGGCGGGCTTTCCTGGTAGGCCCGGCGCTCGAGGATGCCCTCGTCGACCAGCCGTCCCAGCCGCGCCGAGAGCACGTTGCGGGCGACCCCGAGCGAGCCCTGCAGCTGGCTGAAGCGCCGGCGCCCGTGCATCACCTCGCGCACGATCAGCAGCGACCAGCGCTCTCCGATGACCTCCAGGGACTTGGCGACCGAGCAGAACTGACCGGGGTAGTCGTGGCGCAGCACCGTGTGAGTCTCGCACACTTGGTTGCATCAAGCAACCGACTTGTGTAGGGTCGCGTCAGGTTCAGTTTCTTGATGAAACCCACTGCGCGCCGATCGGAGGCGACCATGCGAATCGTCCACAGACACAGGCACCACCACCGCAAGGGGCTGCGGATCGCGATCAGCCAAGACGAGATCACCGCGGACCTGCACTACCCGAGTCGCTCGCGGCAGCCGCGGCAGGCAATGACGGCGGCGCGCCGGGTCGGCAACCGGTGAGCACCGAGGGAGTGGTCCTGGCCGGCGAGGCGACCGCGGCTGACGTCGCCGAGGCGTTCGCGGCGTCCAGCCCGGAGACGACGCGCCGGCGCACGCTGGTCTGGCAGGACCCGGTCGCGACCGCGGCGGCCGGGGCGACGATGACCGGGCTGGAGTACATGGAGGCGATCGTCTCCGGCCAGATGCCGCCGCCGCCGATCGCGGTGACGATGAGCCTGCGGCCGGTCGAGCTGGAGGAGGGGCGGGTCGTCTTCGAGGGCCTGCCGGGGGAGGAGCACTACAACCCGATCGGGGTCGTCCACGGCGGCTACGCCGCGACCCTGCTCGACTCGGCTCTCGGCTGCGCCGTCCACACCACGCTCGCGGCCGGCGTCGCCTACACCTCACTTGGCCTCGAGGCCAAGTTCGTGCGCCCGATCACCCGCGACACCGGCCGCGTCCTCTGCGAGGCAACCGTGCTCTACAGGGGTCGCAAACAGGCGACCGCGGAGGCCACGTTGACCGCGGCTGAGAGCGGCAAGCTGCTGGCCAGCGGCACGGCGACCTGCATGATCCTGGGGGGTTGAGCGGTGGCAGGGCCATCTGTCCCTCCGCCTGAAGCCG
>JBFXEM010000360.1:0-3289 GCA_050180135.1 Solirubrobacterales bacterium
GGCGTCGACCAGGCGCTGGCCGCCGGGAGCGCGGCCGTCGGGGTAAGCGTGGACGATCAGTTCGGCGCCGCAGGCGAGCGCCTGGTCGGAGGCGGAGTCCATGTCGCCGAGGATCACGTCGGGCTTCAGGCCCGCTTCCAGCACGCCGTCGGCGCCGCCGTCGACGGCGACGATCAGCGGCCGCACGTCGCGGATGTAGGCGCGCAGCGCCTTCAGGTCGCGGCGGTGGCGGTCGCCGCGGACGACGATCAGCACGTGGCGGTCGCGGAAGGACTCCTTGGTCGGCGGAAAGTCGATGCTGCCGGTCAGCAGGTCGGTCTCGCCGCGCACGTGGGCGACCGTGTTCTCGGCGAACTCGGCCAGCGCCTCGTCGATCCGCAGCCGCTGCTCCTGCAGCTGGCGCTCCAGCTCGGCGGCACCGAGGACGCGCCCGCGCAGAACCTCCTGGTCGCCGATCCGCACGGTGCCGTTGTCGATGACGACCCGGTCGCCGTCTTTGAGCAGCTCGAAGAGGCCGGCACCGGGGGCGTCGACGAGGCGGATGCCGGCGTGGGCGAGCATCAGCGGGCCGGCGTTGGGATAGGCGCCGTCAGACGAGGGCGAGGCGTTGAGCACGGCGGCGACGCCGGCTTCGATCAGCTCCTCGGCCGCGATCCGGTCGATGTTGACGTGGTCGATGACGGCGACGTCGCCGGGATGCAGGCGCTTGACCAGGTGCTTGGTGCGCGCGCCAAGGCGGGCGGTTCCTTCGATCGGTGCATCGGGTCTGGCGCCGTTCCGCCGTCCGAGCAAGGCGGGAAGGCGACGGCGACTGGTCGTGGCCACCCGCTCAGATTAAGCGACGGACCGGGAAGCCTCAAGGTTGCCTGACCAAGCAGAGCAAGGACGCAGGGAGCGAAGCGTGCTCCGCACGTGAGCGACTGAGGACGCCGCCATGCGCCGGTCAGGCGGCCTTTAACAGCTCTCGGGCATGCTCGGTCGCTGCGCTGTCGTCGCCGTCGCCGCCGAGCATGCGGCGGATCTCCTCGACCACGCCCTCGCCGTCGAGCCTCTGCACGCTGGCCACCGCCTGGCCGCCGGCGAGGTCCTTCTCGAGCCGGAAGTGGACCTGGGCGAGCGAGGCGACCTGGGGCAGATGGGTGATGCAGAGCACCTGGTGCTCTGCCCCCAGCGCCCGCAGTCGCTCGCCCACGACCCGCGCCGTGTTGCCGCCGATCCCGGCGTCGATCTCGTCGAAGACCAGGGTGCCGGCCGAGGCCGCCCGCCCGAGCCCGCTCAGCGCCAGCATCACCCGCGAGAGCTCGCCGCCGGAGGCGGCGTCGCGCAGCGGAGCCGCCTCGATCCCGGGGTTGGGGGCGACTCGTAGCTCGACCGTCTCACGCCCGTTGGGGCCGAAGCCTTCGGGGTGCGGCTCCAACGACACCTCCAGCGTCGCACCCGCCATCGAGAGCTTCTCGAGCTCGGCCGCGACCCGTTCTTCCAGCGGCGCCGCGGCGTCGACGCGCGCGGCGCTGAGCCGCGCGCCCAGCTCCTCGCGCAGCGACTCGGCCGCGACCAGCGCCGCTTCGGCCTCGGCCCCGCGCACCTCGGCCCCCTCCAGCCGGGCGATCTCCTCGCGGCAGCGCTCGGCGTGGGCCAGCACCGACTCGACGCTGCCGCCGTGCTTGCGCTCGAGCCGGTCGACCAGCTCCAGCCGCTCCTCGATCGCCTGCAGTGCCGCCGGGTCGGCCTCCAGCCCCTCGGCGTAGTCGCGCAGCTCGGCACCGGCGTCGCCGAGCTCTAGCGCCAGCGCCGCCACCCGCTCGGTCAGCGCGTCCAGCCTCGGGTCGAGCCCACCGGCCCCGCTCAGCAGCGATTCCGCCTGGGCCAGCGCCGCCACGGCCCCGCCGCCGTCTTCCTCGGTCCCGGCCAGGGCACTGTGGGCGCCGCCGGCCGCCTCGCGCAGGCCCTCGGCGTGGCGCAGCCGCTCGCGGTCGGCCGCCATCGCCTCGCGCTCCTCGGGGTCGGGTGCGACCTCCTCGATCTCGGCCAGCTCGTAGCGGTAGAGGTCGAGGTCACGCTCGCGCGAGCCTTCGCGCTCGCGCAGCTCGGCCAGCTCGGCGGCGAGCCGGGCGCAGTCCCGGTACGCCTCGCGATAGCGCTGGCGCAGCGCCAGCTGCTCAGCGCCGGCGAAGCCGTCGAGGATCTCCAGCTGGGCCGAGGCGATCGTCAGCTTGCGGTGCTCGTGCTGGCCGAAGAAGGCGAGCAGGCGCCCGCCGAGCAGCTTCAGGTCGGCGGCGGTCGCGGCGCGTCCGGCGACGAAGGCGCTGGTCCTCCCGCCGGCGGAGACGCGCCGTCCCAGCACCACCTCCTCGGCACCCTCGGGCAGGCGCTCGGCCAGCTCTGCCAGCTCCGGCTCCTCCAGCAGGGCCGCAGGCAGGTCGAAGACTCCCTCGACCCAGGCCTCGGCAGCGCCGGGTCGGACGATGTTGCCTTTCGCCTTGCCGCCCATGAGGAGGTCGAGCGAGTGCGCAAGCACCGTCTTGCCCGCGCCGGTCTCGCCGGTGATCGCGTTCAGTCCCTCGCCCAGCCGCAGTTCGGCCCGCTCGATCAGCAACAGGTTCTCGATGCGCAGCTCGCGGAGCATTGAAGCTGTGTAGCAACGGGCGCGGACCGAACCCGCCATCAAGCGGGGTCCGACATATGCCGATACCCGGATAATGCGTAAACCAGCTGCCAGCGCGAGCTTCGTCGCGCCACGTCTTCCGCGCCTGTCGGCAAGCGCGGGCAGCGCCAGGCGTCGATTTCACGCCCTCGGCCCCGCGACGAGGCTGTCGATCGCCCTCGTCCTCGCCCTGGTGGCGGTCGGCTCCGGCATCTACATCGTGCTCTCCGAGCAGCTCCACCAAGACCAGGTCGAGAACTACTCCCGCCTGCACGCGGCCGACGCCAAGGCGATCGAAGCGGTCGCCGCGACCAGCACGCTGCCCGCGACCCTCGCGGCGACCGATCAGCTACTGGCGGCCGTCGACGCCCGCGACGGAACCGAAGAGACGATCTTGATCGGGCCCAACACGGTGGTCCGCGCCAGCGGCGCCGGCGCTCCGGTCGGAAGCGTCGACGACAACCCCAACACGATCTCGGTTCTGCGCGAAGGCAAGACGATCGCCGGCAACGAGGCCGACCCCGGCGAGGCCAGCTCGTCGTTCGAGTTCCTCGCCCCGGTCGAGATCATGGGCCAGCGCTACGCGCTCGAGTCCGCCTACTCCAGCGACACCGTCGTATCCCAGCTCGCCCACCTGCGGGCGAT
>JBFXEM010000361.1:0-3272 GCA_050180135.1 Solirubrobacterales bacterium
AACCCGGTCGTCTTCATCGAGCACGAGAGCCTCTACGGGGTCAAGGGCGAGGTGCCCGAGGGCGAGGACGAGGTGCTGCGCTTCGGCGAAGCGGCGGTGCGGCGCGAGGGCGCCGACGTGACCATCGTCGGGATCCTGAAGATGGCGCGGGTGGCCGAGGAAGCGGCAGCGATCCTCGCCGACGAGCACGGCATCCAGGCCGAGGTGATCGACCCGCGGACGCTGCGCCCGCTCGACCTCGACACGATCCTCGACTCGGTCCGCAAGACCAACCGCGCGGTGATCGTCGAGGAGGGCTGGCCGCACGGCGGCGTCGGCGCCAACCTCTCGACCCTGATCACCGAGCAAGCCTTCGACGACCTCGACGCGCCGGTGCAGCGGGTGACCGGCGCCGACGTCCACATGCCCTACTCCAAGCGCCTCGAGCAGGCGGCGATCCCCCACTCCGAGCACGTCGTCAGCGCCGCGCTGGCGACCCTGGAGGGCTCGCTCTGATGGCCGAGATCGTGATGCCGCGCCTCTCCGACTCGATGGAGGAGGGAGTGATCCTGACCTGGCTGAAGCAGGTCGGCGACGAGATAGCGATCGGCGACGAGCTGGTCGAAATCGAGACCGACAAGGCGAACATGGCCTACGAGGCCGACGTCGCGGGCACCCTGACCGAGATCCTGGCCCAAGAGGGAGACACGCTGCCGATCGGGGCGCCGATCGCGCGGATCGGGGCACCTGGCGAGGCTTCAAGCGCTGACGGCGAGGGACAGGGCGATCCTGACCTCGACGACGAGGGTTCGGGCGATCGCGAGGGCTCCGCGGCCGAGGGTTCGGATGCTCCGAGTGTCGCAGTGGGTTCAGATGGCGAGGGTTCGGAGCGAGTCAAGGCTTCGCCGGTGGCCAAGAGGCTGGCGAAGGAGAAGGGGGTTGACCTGTCGACGATCGAGGGGTCGGGACCCGGCGGGCGGATCGTCAAGAAGGACGTGAAGCGGGCGGCGAAGGCGGCGAAGGCCGAGGGCGCGGTCGCTCCCACCCCTACCCAGCAGGAGGGGGCGGGAGGAGGCGCGGCAGATGCTGTGCCGCCCAGCCCGGCCATGACGGCGCCCGAGCAGCCGGAGACGGCGAAGGGCGAAGTCACGATCGAGGAGCTCTCGAAGCTGCAGCAGGTCGTCGCCCGCCGCATGTCGGAGTCGAAGGCGACCGCGCCGCACTTCTACCTACAGGCGGAGATCGACATGAGCGCGGCGGTCGAGGGACGCGCGCGCGTGAAGGAGCTGGCCGGCGAGGGCGACGTCGTGCCCTCGTTCAACGACATGGTCGTGAAGGCCTGCGCGCTGGCGCTGCGCGAGCACCCGCGCGCCAACGGCGCCTACCGCGACGGCCGCTTCGAGCTCTACTCGCGGGTCAACGTCGGGGTCGCGGTCGCCGCCCAGGACGCGCTCGTCGTCCCCACGGTCTTCGACGCCGACCGCAGGGGCCTGCGGGAGATCGCCACCGAGACCCGCGCCCTCGCCAGCCGGGTCCGCGACGGAGCGATCACCCCGCCCGAGCTCTCGGGCGGCACCTTCACCGTCTCCAACCTGGGGATGTTCGGGATCACCAACTTCAGCGCCGTGATCAACGCGCCCCAGGCGGCGATCCTCGCGGTCGGCGCGATCGTCGAGCGCCCGGTCGTCCGCGACGGCGAGCTGACCACCGCCCACCTGATGGGCGTCACCCTCGCCTGCGACCACCGCATCCTCTACGGCGCCCCCGCCGCCGAGTTCCTCGCCCACGTGCGGGCGCTGCTCGAAGAGCCGCTCTCCCTGGCCCTCTGAGGTCGCGGGGCCAAGCAGTTCAAGGACGCAGGGAGCGCCGCGTTCTCGGCACGCAAGCGACCGAGGACGCCGAAATGCGCCGGCCCCCGCGACGCTCAGCAGGTCTTACCGGCGCCCGTGACGGCGTTCCAGGCCCGTCCCAACGAGAAGTCGGCGGCGACTCGCAGCACGCCGGGGTGGGCGGTGCGGGCGACGGTCCAGTCGCCCCGGCGCAGCAGGCAGCCGCTGCCGCGCTCGATCGACCAGTAGGGGGTGAAGTTGAGGCGGACGAGGAAGCGGCCGGGGCGGGTGACGTCGAGGGCGAAGCCCTGGCGCCCGACCCAGAGCGTCTGGGCTCGGCCGCGGCCGAGCGGGGCCACCAGCGGCTTCGGGTTGCGGACCGCGTAGATGCGCCAGTGCTCGGTGGTGTGGCGCAGGTCGAGGTAGGCGGGTTCGCTGCGGATCAGCTCCTCCTCGACCGCCGAGGAGTAGTCGAGCGGGGCGTCGGGGAGGGCGACGTAGGAGATCGCGTTGTCGCGCAACCAGTGCGCGTAGCTGCGATGGGTGAGCTCGCCGTCGGCGTAGAAGACGTCGTCACGGGTGGTGTCGAGCTGGCGCAGCCAGCCGCGCGCGAGGTCGAACTTCGGCGCCAGGTAGGCGGCCTCCCAGTGGTTGGCCGTCGGCGGCACCTCGATCCGCATGCTCTGCGCCCCGTGCTCGCGCAGCCAGCGGGCCGGCGGGTGGAAGTACTCGGAGGTGGTCGAGGGGTCGCCGACGCTGCGGGCGATCTGGGCGACGCTGGCGGTGAACTGCCAGTAGAGGCTGCCGACCATCGTGGCCACCAGGATCGCGACGTAGAGCCATTTCGGGACCACTGTCCGCGGCCGTCGCGAGAGCAGCACCGCCGCCAGCACCGGGCCGCCGAAGAGGGCGCCGAGCCGGACCGCGTTGCCGCCGAGCGCGTTCGGCACCAGCCAGACGAGGGTGGAGACGATCAGGTAGCCGAGCACCACCTGGCGGAACTGGCGCTCCTCGCGCGCCACCCCTTGGGTGAGGACGAGCGCGCCGGCGCACCAGAGCGGGATCGCGACGTAGGAGGAGAAGACGAAGGGGAACTGGCCGGGCTCGGGGAAAGCGATGTTCGGGACCAGGGTGAGGCCGAGAGCGAGCGCCCCGACGAGCAGCGCCGGGCGGCTCAGCGGCCGCCCGCGTCCCGTCCAGGCGCCGGCCAGCACGACACCGGCGAGGAAGACGGCGGCGACGGGACTGGCGAGCGCGCAGCCAACGGCGCCGAGCGCCCCGAGCCCCCTGCGGCCGCGCTGCAAGCAGCGCAGCGAGGCGAGGCCGAGGGCGACGCCGAGGGCGAAGGCGAGCTGGCCGTCGGCGAGCAGGGTGTCCACGCCGACCGCGAACCAGAGCGTCGCCCAGCGCGCCTCCGCCCCCCAGCGGTCACGGACCAGTCGGTCGAAGAGGTAGGCCGAGGAG
>JBFXEM010000362.1:0-3267 GCA_050180135.1 Solirubrobacterales bacterium
CTCGACACGCCGATCAGCGAGATGGGCTATGTCGGCGCGGCGGTGGGAGCGGCGATGACCGGCCTGCGGCCGGTCGTGGAGATCATGTTCATGGACTTCATCGGCGTCTGTCTCGACCCGATCATGAACCAGGCGGCGAAGCTGCCCTACATGACGAACGGTGGCCTGCGGGTCCCGATCGTCTTCCGCACCCAGACCGGGGGAGGGCGCGCGGCGGGGGCCCAGCACTCGCAAAGCCTCGAGGCGATCCTCGCCCACATCCCGGGTCTGAAGGTGGTGATGCCGGCCACGGTCACCGACGCCCACGACCTCTTGCGCGCCGCGATCGCCGACGACAACCCGGTCGTCTACGTGGAGAACCGTCGGCTCTACGGCTCACGCGGCAGCTTGGACGAAGACCGGCTGCCACTCGGCAAGGCGCGGGTGGCGCGGCCGGGAGACGACGTCACCGTGGTCACCTGGGGTCAGATGGTGCGCGAGTGCCTTGCCGCCGCCGATGCCTCGCCGCACTCGGTCGAGGTGATCGATCTGCGCTCGCTGGTGCCGCTCGACATCGAAACGGTGCTCGAGTCGGGTGGCCGGACCGGCCGCCTGCTCGTCGTCCACGAGGCGGTCCAGGACTTCGGCGCCGG
This sequence comes from Solirubrobacterales bacterium, assembly GCA_050180135.1. Classification (GTDB taxonomy): domain Bacteria; phylum Actinomycetota; class Thermoleophilia; order Solirubrobacterales; family 70-9; genus VAYN01. The sequence continues at coordinate 633 of JBFXEM010000362.1, forward strand.
GGCCGAGATCGCCGCCCAGGCCGGGCGCGAGCTGTTCGACCTGCTCCTGGCGCCTGTCCGTCGGGTTGGCGCCCCGGCGATACCGATGCCCTTCGCGCCGAATCTCGAGGGCTCTTTGATGCCCGCCGCCGGCGATGTAACGCAGGCGGTCGCCGAGCTGATCGAGGAAGGGTGATCGCGTGATCACGGAGATCGTCATGCCCCAGATGGGGCTGGAGGTGACCGAGGGAACCGTGGTCGAGCTGCTCGCCGCGGTCGGCGAGGAGGTCAAGGAGGGCCAGCCGGTGATCGTGATCAGCACCGACAAGGCCGATGCCGACGTCATGGCCCCCCGCGACGGCGTCGTCCGCGAGCTCCTCGTCGAGCTCGAGCAGACCGTCGAGGTCGGTGTGGCGATGATGCTGATCGCCGACTCCGCCGGCGAGCCACTCGGCGACGGTGACGCCCCCGGCGAGGCCAGCGGGACTATGCCCTCGGAGACCGTCGAAACGCCGGATGAGTCCGCCGGGGACAACGAACCCGAGGCCCCCGCCGCCGCCCAACCGGCCGGAGGCGATGCGAGCGCACCGCGGCTCCGGGCCGCGCCGATCGCCCGCCGGGCCGCCGCCAAGCTCGGCGTCGACCTCGCCGCGGTCCAGGGGACGGGACCGTCGGGCCGGATCACCCTGAAGGACGTCGAAGCGACCGCCGCCGCCCCCACGGCGCAGGCCTCGCCCGCAGCGGCGACCGCCGCCGCCCCCGGCTTCGAAGCCTTCTCGCCCCTGCGCCGCGCGATCGCCCAGCGGATGACGACGAGCCAGGCGATCCCCCAGTACCAGCTGACCCGGGAAATCGACATGCGGAACGCGCTGGCCGTCAAGGTCCGGATCGCCCGCGCCCAGCCGGATGCCGGGATCGGCGTCAACGACCTCTTGATCAAGGCACTTGGGATGACGGTCGAGCGCCACCCCCTGCTCGCCGCCCGCTTCGTCGAACAAGAGGGAGTCGCCGGCCTCGAACACACCGGCCTGGTCAACGTCGGCCTCGCCGTCGCCGGCGAGGCGGGTCTCCTGGTTCCCGTGATCAAGGGGGTCGGGGGCCAGGATCTCGCGTCGATCGCCGCCGCCCGGCGCGGCCTCACCGCCAAAGCACGGAAGGCGGAACTGCGCCTCGACGAGCTCTCCGACGGGATCGTCACGCTCTCCAACCTGGGCGGCTTCGGGATCGACTCCTTCACCGCGATGGTCAACCCCGGGCAGTCGTCGATCGCCGCCGTCGGCCGCACCGTGGACCGGCTGGTCCCGGTCCTCGGCGGCACCGAGGTCGTGCCGACGATGTCGCTCAGCTGGACCTTCGATCACCGGGTCCTCGACGGGGCGGTCGGTGCCGCCGCCCTCTCGACCCTGGCAGGTCTCCTGGAAGAGGAGACGGAATGGAACTGAACCCTTCCGGTCAAGTCGCCGCGGCGGCAATCTGATGGTCCTACCCGCTCGGGAAACCGAGGCGAGACGATGATCTCCTCGCAGGATCTGAACCTGCTCGACTCGCCCCCCGGGCTGGGTCTGGAGGGGCGAGTGGCCTGGATCACCGGCGCCAGCCGGGGTCTGGGCAGGACGATCGCCTTCGCCTTTGCGGGGGCCGGTGCCGAGGTCGTCCTCAGCGCCCGCAACGGCGGGCACCTGGCCGAGATCTCCGAGGCGATCGCTGAGCGTGGCGGGACCTCCCACGTCGTGGTCGGCTCGGTGACCGAGGAAGCCGACGTGGCGGCCGCGGTGGAGACCATCGCCGACCGCTGCGGACGGCTCGACGTGCTGGTGAACAACGCCGGGATCAGCCCCTACTTCGTCCGTTCCGAGCGGCTCGAGCCGGCCGCGATGCGAGAGCTGCTGGACACCAACCTCGTCGGCGCCTTCGATTGCTGTCGGGCGGCGTTCGGGCTGCTCGAGCTCTCACCCGCGGCAAGCGTCGTCAACGTCTCATCCGTACACGGGAGCCGATCGCACGAGCGGATGCTCGCCTACGCGGTGACCAAGGGAGGCATGGAAATGCTGACGCGTACGCTGGCCGACGAGTGGGCGGACCGGGGGATCAGGGTCAACTCGCTCGCCCCCGGCTACATCACGACTGAGATGACCGAGGGCCTGCGGGACCACGAGCGCTGGAACGCGGAGCTGACCGAGAGAACGCCGCTCGGCCGTTTCGCGACGACTCAGGAGATCGCGGCCTGCGCCCTGTTCCTGGCAGCGCCGATCTCCGGGTACGTGACCGGGACGACCCTCTTCGCCGACGGCGGCTGGAGCGCCCGATGATCGATTTCGAGATCCCGGCCGAGGTCGCCGAGCTGCGCGACCGGGTCCGCCGCTTCGTCGCCGAGGTGGCGATTCCGGCCGAGCCGCGCGACCACGGCGAGCACGGGCCGACCCCGGAGCTGCGAGCCGAGCTGCAGGCGGCGGCGAAGGAGGCAGGGGTGTTTGCCCCGCAGCTTCCGCTCGAGCTCGGCGGCCACGGACTCGACCATCGCGGCAGCGCTGTGATCCTGGAGGAGTCCGGATACGGCCTGCTCGGCCCGACTGCGATGAACTGCGCCGCTCCGGACGAGGGCAACATGCACATGCTCGACGTGATCGCCAGCCCCGAGCAGCGCCGGGTCTACCTG
>JBFXEM010000363.1:0-3265 GCA_050180135.1 Solirubrobacterales bacterium
CGTGGTCCTGGAGCGGGCGATCGTGGACGGCGAGCGGGCGGTGGCGCGGACCCCCGAGCTGCTCGAGGTGTTGCGCGAATCCGGCGTCGTTGACGCCGGCGGCCACGGCCTGGTCCTGATCCTGGCCGGCGTCGTCGCCGGCCTGCGCGGCGACGACGCCGAGCTGCCCGAGGTTCAGCACTACGAGGCGCCGCAGCTGAGCCTGCCCCATCACGAGGACAGCCGCTTTCGCTACTGCACCAACTTCATCGTCGCCGGCCGCGCCCTTGACAGCCGCGAGTTCCTACCCCGCCTGGAGGCTCTCGGCGACTCGGTCTTGGTCGTCGGCGACGCCGCCACGCTCAAGGTCCACGTCCACACCGACGAGCCCGAGCGCGCGGTGGCGCTGTTCGACGGCGCCGGCGAGGTCACCAACCTCGACGTCGCCGACATGCGCGAGCAGATGGCCGAGCGCAGCGCCAGGCTCTCCGCCGGGCGCACCGGCGTCGTCGCGGTCGCCGCGGGTGAGGGGATGGAGCGGCTGTTCGCCGAGCTCGGCGCCCACGTCGTGCCCGGCGGCGAGACGCTCAACCCGTCCACCTACGAGCTGCTGGCCGGGATCCACGGCGTCGCCGCCGCCGAGGTGCTGGTCCTGCCTTCGTCCTCGAACGTGGTGATGGCCGCCGAGCGCGCCTGCGAGCTCTCCGAGAAGCCCGCCCGGGTCGTACCGGCGCTCTCCCAGCAGGCGAGCCTGCTGGCCCTGGTCGAGCTCGAACCCGCTTCCTCGGCCGACGAGAACGCGACCCGGCTGGAAGGGGCGCTGCAGGGGGTCGCCACCGGCGGCGTCGCCCCCGCCGCCCGCGACGACGCCCAGGGCCGCTTCCAGCAAGGCGACGCGGTCGGCTTCGCCGACGGTGAGATCGTCGCCTGGGGCGGTGCCGGCTCGACCCTGACGAAGACGATCCAGCACCTCGCCGAGGGCGCCGAGATCGTCACCGTGATCGCCGGCGAGGGCGCCCCGATCGCGCTTGAGGAAATCGACACGCACGTCCCCGACGGGGTCGAGATCGAGACCCACGAGGGGGGACAGCCGAGCTGGTGGTGGCTGCTGGCGGCGCAGTAGCGGTGCCCCCCCTGCGCCTGTTCGCCGGCGGTGGCGAGCTCAGCGGCGCGGACCTCCGCGACGCCCCGATCCACTGGCCCCGCCCCAGCGTCCTCGACGCCTCGATCCAGGCGCTTCCGGGGGTGGGCCCGAAATCCGCGCAGGCTGCCGCCGAAGCGGGCATTCGCACCGTCTGGGACCTTCTGCTGTGGCTTCCCCGCCGGCACCGCGACCTCCAGGTGCGGCAGCTGGGCTCGCTCGCTGCGGGCGAATCGGGCACCGTCCTGGTCACCGTCCAGGGGGGCAAGCCGCGACCATTTCGCCGTGGCCGCCTCACCATCGTGGGGGTGAAAGTCGGCGACGAGAGCGGTCACGTCCGCGCGACCTGGTTCAACCAGCCTTGGGTCGCGGGCAAGCTGGACTCCGGTGCACAGCTTCTGCTCACGGGAAAGAGGTCCGACCGCGGCTTCGCGGTGCACGAATGGGAGCTCGTGTCTGCGGTGGGTGACCCCCAGGGGGAGTCCGAGAACGAAAACCTCGCCCGCGGGACTCCCCCTGGGGGGCTGGCCCCGCCGCCCGGAGCATCATTCGTCCCCGTGCACTCCGCGACCGAGAACCTCCGTCCCCAGAAGATTCGGGAGTGGGCTGAAGCTGCCTGTGAGCTGGCTGGCAACGCAATCGAGGGCTTGCCCGCCGAGATGCGTACGCGTCGCCGACTGTGCGCGGTCGGCGACGCCCTCCGCTCGGTCCACTTCCCCGCGACCGCCGCCGACTTGGAGGCCGCCCGCGAGCGGCTCGCCTTCGAAGAGCTGTTCCTCCACCAGGCGATCCTCGCCAGCCGCAAGCGCGCGCACCGGACGGCGCGGCCGGCACCGCGCTTCGGCAAGCCGGGCGCGCTGGTCAACCGCTGGCTGGAATCGCTGCCGTTCGAGCCGACCGGCGACCAGCGGCTGGCCCTGGCCGACGTCGACGCCGACCTCGACCGCGGCGAGCCGATGCAGCGGTTGCTGATGGGCGAGGTCGGCTCGGGCAAGACCGTGGTCGCCGTCTACGCGATGCTGCGGGCGCTCGAAGCCGGCCACCAGGCGGTGCTGATGGCACCGACCGAGACCCTCGCCGAGCAGCACGCGCTCACGCTCGACCGGCTGCTCGGGGCGGAGGCGATCCCGTTTGCCCTCCTGACCGGGGCGACGCCGGCGGCGACCCGCAGGCGCGCCCTCGACCAGCTCGCCAGCGGCGAGCTCGGCCTGGCGGTGGGGACGCACGCGCTGATCGAGCCGACCGTGCGCTTCGCCCGGCTCGGCCTCTGCGTGGTCGACGAGCAGCACCGCTTCGGGGTCGAGCAGCGGCGCGCGCTCGACTCCAAGGGGGTGGAGGGGATGGCGCCCCACGTGCTGCACATGACCGCGACCCCGATCCCGCGCACGCTCTCGCTGACCGCCTACGGCGACCTCGACACGACCGCCCTGCACCAGCTCCCGGCCGGGCGCCAGCCGGTGGCGACGCGGCTGGTCGCCGAGGACGAGCGCGAGGGCGCCTACGAGTTCATCCGCGCCAGGCTGCGCGAGGGGCGCCAGGCCTTCGTCGTCTGCCCGCTCGTCTCCGAGTCCGAGAAACAGCCGGGCAAGGCGGCCGAGGTCGAGGCCGAGCGGTTGGCGGCGGGGGAGCTGCGCGGCTTCCGGCTCGGCGTCCTGCACGGGCAGATGCACTCCAACGAGAAGGCCGAGGCGATGCGCGCCTTCGCCGCCGGCGAGACCGACGTGCTGGTGGCGACGACGGTGATCGAGGTCGGGATCGACGTCGCCAACGCGACCGTGATGGTGATCGAGGGGGCCGAGCGCTTCGGCGTCTCGCAGCTGCACCAGCTGCGCGGGCGAGTGGGCCGCGGCGACCACGCCTCCGTCTGCCTGCTCTTCCCCGAAGAGGCGGGCGAGCTGGCGCGGCGGCGGCTGAGCGCGGTCGCGGCCGAGAGCGACGGCTTCAAGCTGGCCGAGGTCGACCTCGAACTGCGCGGCGAAGGCGAGATCCTCGGCACCCGCCAGTCCGGGCTGCCGCGCTTCGCCGTCGCCAGCCTGCCCGAGGACGGCCCCAAGCTGGTGGAAGCCCGTGACGAGGTGCTGGCGCTGCTGGCCCGCTATGGCTCGCTCGAAGACGCGGCGTTGGGCCCGCTGCTCGAAGCCGCCC
>JBFXEM010000364.1:0-3253 GCA_050180135.1 Solirubrobacterales bacterium
CTGGAAAGGGCGCTGTCCGCGCTGATCGACAAGCTGCGGCGATGAAGCGGAAGGTTCGGCGGCGGCGGAGGATCGCCATCGGCGCCGCCGCCGGGGTCGGGATCGTCGTCGGCCTGATGGTGGTCGGCGGCGTCTTCGACAAGGCGATCAAGGAGCTGACCCTGCCGCTGCGCCACGAGGACATCATCCGCCAGCAGTCGCGCGAAAAGGGCGTCGACGCGGCGCTGATCGCCGCCGTCATCTACTCGGAGTCGAAGTTCGTCGACCAGACCTCCGGAGCCGGCGCCCGCGGGCTGATGCAGATCACCCCCGAAGCGGCCGAATTCATCGCCCGCCAGAGCGACGCGACCTCGTTCGAGATGAAGGACCTCGGCGACCCCGAAATCAACATCCGCTACGGCACCTTCCTGCTGGAGGAACTGCTCGACCGCTACGACGGCGACGAGGCGGCGGCGCTGGCGGCCTACAACGCCGGCCCCGGCAACGCCGACGAGTGGGGTGGCGCCGACCTCACGGTCGAGGACATCGATTTCCCGGAAACCCGAGCCTACGTCGAAGAGGTGCTCGAGAAGCGCGTGGAGTACCGCCACGAGTACGGCAAGGAGCTCGGCTATGGCAACTGACGCCCCGAGGCCGCGCGTCGCCGCCCTCGCCCTCGCGGTCGGGATCGTCCTCGCCGACTCCTCGATCGTCGTCCTGGCGCTGCCGGAGATCTACCGCGAACTCGACACCAGCGTCGCCGGCGTCACCTGGGTCCTCGTCTCCTTCAACTTGGTGATGGCGCTGGCGGCGGTGCCGGCCGCGCACCTCGCGCGCCGGGTCGGGCCGGGCCGCGCCGCCGCGGTCGGGCTGGCGGTCTTCGCCGGCGCCGGCCTCGCCTGCGGCCTCGCCGACAACCTCTCGACCCTGATCGTCGCCCGCTGCATCCAGGCGCTCGGCGGCGCCGCCGCGGTCACCGCGGCGCTGGAGCTGCTGCCGGCGACGGTCGGCTCCGAGCGCGAGGCGACCCGGGTCTGGGCCAGCGCCGGGGCGACCGGTGCGGCGCTCGGGCCGGCGCTCGGCGGCGTCCTCACCGAGCTCGTCTCCTGGCAGTCGATCTTCCTGATCCAGGTTCCCGTCGCGCTTGCCGCGGCGGTGCCGATCCTCGCCGTCGCCAGGCACGAGATGGCGACCAAGGTGATCGAGCGCGAGGTGCGCGCGACCGGCCGCCCGCACCTGGCCGCGAACCTCGCGCTGGCGATGGTCTCGGCGGCGATCGCGGCGGCCCTGTTCCTGCTCGTCCTGTTGCTGATCGAGGGCTGGCGCCTGACCCCGATCGGGGCCGCGATCGTGGTCTCGGTGATGCCGCTGGCGGCGCTGGTGGGCAGCCGCCTGGGCCCGCTGGTGCCCTCGGCCAAGGCCCGCGCCGCCGCCGGCGCGATCCTCGTCTCCGGCGGCCTCGCCGGGCTGGCGCTGCTGCCGAAGGCGGAGGTGGCGCTGACCGTGCCGCCGCAGATCCTGATCGGGATCGGGCTCTCGCTGGTCCTCTCGGCGCTGACCGAGACCGCGCTCGGCGGCCGCGCCCCGCAGGCGATCCACGGCGGCTGGACGATCTCCGCCCGCCATGCCGGGGTCGTGATCGGCCTGCTCGCCCTGACCCCGATCTTCACCCACGACATCGCCCAGCAGCGCGAGGACGCGATCGACGCCGGCACCGCGGTGATCCTCGACGCCCCGGTCTCGCCGCTGCTGAAGCTCGACATCGCCGCCAAGATCTCCGACCGGCTGGCCGGGGAGGAGGGCAAAGTGCCGACGATCGGGCCCGCCTTCAAGCCGCTTCCCGAGGATCCCGAGGAGCGGGCAGAAGTCGAACTGCTGCGCGACGAACTGCAGGACCAGCTCGACCGCGGTGCCACCCACGCCTTCAGCCCTTCGTTCGCGCTCGCGGCCCTGCTCGGGCTGCTGGCGCTGGTCCCGATCGGGCTCTCGCGGAGGGTCGACCTGTGAACGCGAGCTTCCGCTCCCAGCTGCTGGTCGGCGGGGCGATCCTCGCGGCGCTGGTCCTGGTCGGCGCCTACCTGGCCGCCGGCGGTTCCTCGTACACGCCGGAGAAGATCCAGGATCCCTGCAAGCACCGGCCCTGGACCGACCCCGGCAGCCTGCAGGAGATCGCGCAGCAGTTCTCGCTCTCGGCCCTCGACGGCGCCGCCTGCGAACTCGGCGTCAGCCGCGAGACGTTGGCCCGGGCCCTGGCCACCGAAGAGTCGCGCGAACGCTTCCGCCAGCGCTACGGCATCAGCGACGTCGAGCTGGCGAAGGCGATCCGGGCGGGGCTGCTGCGGGCGGTCAGCGACGCCGAAGACGCCGGCGCCCTCAGCCCGCTGCTGGCCGGGCCGGTGCGGGCGACGATCGAAGAGATTCCGCTCGACCAGGCGATCGAACTCGTCAAGGACGCCAGCTCGATCTTCTCCAGCGTCCAGGACTTCCTCGGGCCCGCCGGGGACCTGCTCGAAGAACTGCTGCCCTGAGCGCGAGCCCGGCGCAAGCGGGTTACATCAGATTTCTTTTCTCTCAAGTGTGCGTGCCCAGGCACCGATGAGGCTGTACGCGCATGTACGACTCGACCAACAACCCGCCCCAGAGCAAGCTGGTGGTGCCGATCGTCGTCGGCACCCGACCCGAGGCGATCAAGCTGGTGCCGATCATCGTGGCGCTGCGCAAGAGCCCGCATTACGAGCCGATGGTGATCTCCACCGGTCAGCACAACCGGCTCGTCGAGTACATCTTCGAGCTCGCCGGCATCAAGCCCGACGTCACCCTCTGGGCCGGCTCCCGGCGGGCCAACCTGAACGAGCGCGTCGCCTCGGTGATGCAGCGCTTCGAAGACTTCTGCGTCGAGCAGTTCGACATCGACCCCGACGTCCCGCCCTCCCAGGCCGACGTGATGGCGGGCCGCCACCCGGCGGCCGTGCTGGTCCACGGCGACACCAGCTCGGCGATGGCGGCAGCGCTCTCGGCGTTTCACCTGCGGATCCCGGTGATGCACGTGGAGGCGGGGCTGCGCACCGGCGGCAGCAACCTGACTCCGTTCCCGGAGGAGCTGAACCGGCAGGTGATCTCGACGATCGCGGCGATGCACTTCGCCCCGACCTCGGCAAACCTGCAGAACCTGGTCCGCGAGAACATCCCCGTCGGCCAGGTCTTCGTCACCGGCAACACCGGCATCGACGCCCTCCACTGGTCCTCGCAGCTGGAGGGGATCAAGTTCGCCAAC
>JBFXEM010000365.1:0-3249 GCA_050180135.1 Solirubrobacterales bacterium
CAAAGTTTCCGCCGGAGGGCCCCGCGCCGGCCCACCGGGACGCCGCTCAGGGCAGGAGAAACGTCGCAGGGACGGACAGCGGCCGCGAGAGAAGGCCGTGGGACAGGTCCCAGGCGGCCCAGGCGCGGAGGATGGCGGGGTCGAAGGGGCGGGGGCGCAGGGCGGGGCCGAGGGCTTGGAGCTGGGCGGCCTGATCGGCGCGGTCGAGGGTGGGGTTGGCGGCGAGCAGGTCGTCGAGGGCGCGGGAGGGGTTGGCGACGGCGAGGGCGTAGCCGCGCCGGGTCGCCGCGACGACGGCGTCGACCAGCTCGGGATCCTCGTCGAGGATCTGCCGCGAGGTGGTCAGGATCAGCTCCGGGTAGCGCGGCGCCCCGTAGCGGTCGACCTTGAAGATCCGCACCGGCACGCCAAGCTGGCGCAGGGCCACGCCCTCGGCGTTCCAGAACCCGGTCGCGGCGTCGACCTTGCCGGCGGCCAGCGCCGCGACCGCGTTGAACCCGATCGTGATCTCCTCGACCGCGGCGGGGTCGCCGCCGTCGGCACCGACCTCGGAGTCGACCACGGCTTCGTCGGAGGGCAGACCGGTGACGCCGACGCTGTGGCCGGCGAGGTCGCGGGGGCGGCGCACGGGGCCGTCGGCGCGGGCGATCACCGAGGCCAGCGGCGCGCCGACGATCGGCATCACCCCAACCAGGTCGAGTCCGCGCTCGCGGGCGATCCCGAGGTCGTGGATGTCGAGGATCGCGAACTCGGCGCGGCCGGAGGCGAGCAGCTTCGGGGCGTCGCTGGATTCACCCGGCTGCTGAATCGCCAGCTCGACGCCGGCGCCCTTGTAGAGATCTTTAGCCTGCGCGGTGAAGATCCCGCTGTGGACCGCATTCGGGGTGAAGTCGAGGACCAGGCTCGCGCCTTTCGGCACGCCCGGTTCCGCGCCACCCCCGCCACAGCCGGCAGCGCCGGCGAGTACGAGGACGGCCGCCAGCAGCGCGACAGTCCATCTCATTCGGGCCGGAACCTAATTCATTGAGCAAACTTGGGTAGACTGCCCGCCGTTTACTGATCCGCGAGGAGGAGGCAAAGTGCAGGAGAGAGGGCTGTCCGCATACCTGGCTGAGTTGATTGGCACGTTTTTGCTGGTCTTCTTCATCACCAGCGTGGTAACGCTGTATGTATCGACGGGTAGCCAGGCTCAGTTCGGCTCTGACTTCGCGGTGGTTGGTTTTGTCCAGGGCTTGACCCTGTTCGGGGTGATCGTCATGTTCGGCGCCGTCAGCGGCGGCCACTTCAACCCGGCCGTGACCCTGGCCGCGGCGACGATCCGCCGCATCAGTCCACTCGACGCGGTGATCTACATCCTCGCTCAGCTCTCCGGCGCCGTTCTCGGCGCCCTGCTGACCAAGGGTCTGCTCGAGGACGAGGGCCGTGCCGTCAACTACGGAGCCGGCGAAGTCAGCGGCCTGCTCAGCGGCAACTTCGCGGGCACGATCGTCGAGGGCATCGGCGTCTTCGCGCTGGTCCTCGTGATCCTCGCCGTCGTCTTCTCGAAAAAGAGCATGAAGGACTGGGGCCCGCTGGCGATCGGCACCACGTTCGTCTTCATGGTCATGGTCGGCGGTCCGCTGACCGGGGCCTGCTTCAACCCCGCTCGCTGGTTCGGCGCGGCGCTGGTCAGCAACGAGTGGGGCGGGGTCTGGCCCTACCTGGTCGGGCCGATCGTCGGCGCCCTGCTGGCAGTCGTCGTCTGGCGCTTCATCATCGAGGCCCCGGGCCGTGCGCCGAGCGAGCCGCCGCAGCGGGTCAAAGGCGAAGCCGCCAAAGCTTCGTAGAGCCGAGCGGTACGGAGTCCCGCACGCGCCGGCCCGAGCGGCGCGTGCGGTAGCTTCCGGCGGATGCGCCGGGTCACCTTCTCGCGGAACTTCACGCTATCGCTGTCGCGCAGCTGCCAGTGCTACTGCAAGTACTGCGCCTTCGCGACCCACCAGGCGCACGTCCACGCGCCGGCCGAGGTCGAAGAGATCCTCGACACCGCGGTTCGCCGCAACGCCAAGGAGCTCTTGGTCCTCACCGGCGAGAAGCCGGAGGTCAACTCGGTCGTCGCCGAGCGCCTGGCCGCCTGGGGCCACGAGGACTTCACCAGCTACGTCGCCTGGGCCTGCGAGCGCGCCCTCGAGCGCGGCATGCTGCCTCACACCAACCTGGGCGTGCTCTCCAAGGCGGATCTCGCCCGGCTGAGGGAAGTCACCGCCTCCCAGGGCCTGATGCTGGAGTCGGTCGACGAGCGCCTGATGGAGACCGTCCACGCAGGCTCGCCGACCAAGCACCCGGCCGCGCGCCTGGAGACGATCGAAGCCGCGGGCGAGCTGAAGATCCCTTTCACCAGCGGAATCCTGGTTGGGGTCGGAGAGAGCGAGGAGTCGAGGGTGCGATCCCTGGAAGCGCTGGCAGCAAGCCACGCCCGCCACGGCCACCTCCAGGAGATCATCCTCCAGAACTTCGTCCCTCACCCGCGCTACTACGGCGCCGAGGTGGCGGACATCGCCGACGCGGCTTCGCGGGCGCGGTGGCGGGGCGAGGGGGATGACCCCTCCGTCACAAAAGCTGTGGAGGTTCCTCCGGGGTCATCCCCCTCGCCCCACGAGCCGCCCGCGATTCCCGGCTGGGCCAACCCAGTTGGGATCGAGGAGATCAAGCGCCTGATCGCGGAGTGCAAGCGGTTGATGCCAGACGTGGGGGTGCAGGTGCCGCCGAATTTGAGCGACTGGTGGCCGGAGCTGGTCGAGGCGGGGGCTACGGACCTGGGTGGCCTCTCCGCCAACGGCGACCACATCAGCCCTGAGGAGCCGTTCCCGAGTCCGCACCAGGTGCGCAAGGAGCTGACGCCGAAGGGCTACGCCCTGACCGAGCGCCTCTGCGTCTACCCGCAGTACATGGACTCCGAGTGGATGGAGCAGGGCGTCCTCGACGTGATCAAGCTCAAGTACTGGAGCTTCATTCCGCGCCGAGGGTCCGGGCGGGTGAGCGAAGAGAGCTTCGAGGCGGGGGTCGCCGAGCGGGCGATCGCGAAGGGGCGCGAGGGCAAGGAGCTCAGCGATGACGAGCTGACGGCGCTGTTCTCGGAGACCAGGCCCGAGGTGATCGAGGAGATGCGGATCGCGGCGGATGAGCTGCGGGCCGAGCTGGCCGGTGAGACCGCCACCTTCGTGATCAACCGCAACATCAACTTCACCAACGTCTGCATCGTCGGCTGCG
>JBFXEM010000366.1:0-3241 GCA_050180135.1 Solirubrobacterales bacterium
CTTCGGCATGGCGTGAGCGCGCGCCATCGAGAGCGTCGTTCGCGCCGTCGGCAGGATCGTCGTCTGGGTCGAGGCCGCGGCCGAGGTCAGCACGGCGATGATCAGGATCTTGTCCAGGGGCGAGCCGAAGACTTCGGCGCCGAGGTGGCTGAGCACGTCTTCGGGTTCGGCCGTGAGGCCCTGGACGCCGTCGTAGGCCTGCGCCGCGAAGGCGACGATCAGGTAGATCCCGAGCAGGATCAGGGTGCTGATCACGGTCGCTCTGCCCGGCGCCTCGCCGGGGTCCTCGGTCTCCTCGTTGACGGTCGCGGTCGTGTCCCACCCCCAGTAGATGAAGACCGCCAAGAGCATTCCGGCCGAGATCTCACTGGGGCTGAGCGAGAACGGGTTGATCCAGTCGAGGCTGGGGTGGACCGCGTTGGGGCCGGCGTCGCCGGAGTAGACCTTGATCAAGGCGACGATCGCGAACAGCGCCAGGGTGATCACCTCGGCCGCGAGCAACCCGACCTGGGTGCGGGCGGAGAGCTCGATCCCGATCACCACGATCGCGGTCATCACCACGATCCAGGCGACGCCGACCGCGGTCACCGCGGCCGTCGATTCGGCGGCGCCGGTCATCCCGAACAGCTCGAAGGTGTAGATGCCGGCGATCTGCGCCAGGTTCGCCATCACGATGATGTCGGCGACGACGATCGTCCAGCCGGCGATCCAGCCGAGCTGCGGGCCCATCGCCTTGGTCACCCAGGAGAAGCTGGTGCCGCAGTCCGGGTCGGCTTTGTTCATGTAGTAATAGCCGGCCGCGACCAGGAACATCGGCACGAAGCTGATCAGCAGGATCGCCGGCGCCTGGAAGGCGACCGCGGCGGCGACGAAGCCGAGGGTGGCGGCGAGGCTGTAGCCCGGCGCGGTGGAGGCGACCCCGATGACGACGCTGGAGATGAAGCCGATCGCGTTCTTCTTCAGCCCCTTGTCTTCGACGCCGCTGGGCGGCGGGGTGGAGCGGGGCGGGGGAACCGAGGCGCTCTCCATCGACCGACCGTATGCCCACGCGGACACCGGCGCAAGTGGCGAATGTCCCAAAAGCACAGCCGTCACTTGTACCTGATGTACAAGTGGCGGCGGACTTACTTCACCCTATGACCACTTGCGCGTGTGCCAACTTGGCTCTAGCTTTGTCCATAACGTCGTAGTACGAGAGGAGATCCGCATGGCCACCGCGTCGCAGTCAGTTGACACCGGGCTCCAGCAGCTGGCACGGCGCCACCTCTGGATGCACTTCTCGCGGATGGGCGGCTACGACGCCCAGCACGAGATTCCGATCATCTCCCGGGCCGAGGGTTGCTACGTCTACGACGAACACGGCAACCGCTACCTCGACGGCCTCTCCGGCCTCTTCTGCGTCAACGCCGGCCACGGCCGCACCGAGTACGGCGAAGCAGCGGCGCGCCAGATCGAGGAACTCGACTTCTACACGCTGTGGAGCTACGCCCACCCGCGGGCGATCGAACTCGCGGCGCGGGTCGCCTCGCTGGCGCCGGGCGAACTCAACCGCGTCTTCTTCACCGACGGCGGCTCGGAGGCTGTCGAGTCGGCCCTCAAGCTGGCCCGCAACTACCACCGCATGCACGGCAAAGGGCAGAAGCACAAGCTGATCGCCCGCGAGGTCGCCTACCACGGGACCTCGATGGGAGCGCTCTCGGCGACCGGGATCACCGAGCTGCGGACCCAGTTCGAACCGATGACGCCGGGCGGCTGCCACGTCCCCAACACCAACGTCTACCGCTGGCCCGACGATCGCCACCCGCTTTGGGCCTCCTCGGCGATCGAGGAGCGGATCGAATTCGAGGGCGCCGAGAGCGTCGCCGCGGTGATCCTCGAGCCGGTCCAGAACGCCGGCGGCTGCTTCGTCCCCCCCGACGGCTACTTCCAGCACGTGCGGGAAATCTGCGACCGCCACGACGTGCTGATGATCTCCGACGAGGTGATCTGCGCCTGGGGCCGGCTCGGCCACTACTTCGGCTGCCAGCGCTTCGGCTACGAGCCGGACATCATCACCGTCGCCAAGGCGTTGACCTCCGCCTACGCGCCGATGGGGGCGATGATCGCCTCCGACCGGGTCGCGGCCCCGTTCATGGAGGGCGACGCCTCCTTCGCCCACGGCTTCACCTTCGCCGGCCACCCGGTCGCCTCGGCGATCGCGATGGCCAACCTCGACGTCTTCGAGAAGGAGGACCTCTGCGGCCACGTGCTCGCCAAGGAAGGCGAGTTCCGGCAGATGCTGGAGTCGCTGCGCGACCTCCCGATCGTCGGCGACGTCCGCGGCGCCGGCTTCTTCCAGGCGATCGAGCTGGTCAAGGACAAGGACACGAAAGAGAGCTTCGACGGCGAGGAGGCCGAGCATCTGCTGCGCGGGTTCCTCTCCGGTGAGCTCTACAAGCGCGGCCTGATCTGCCGTGCCGACGATCGCGGTGACCCGGTGATCCAGCTGGCGCCGCCGCTGATCTCCGACACCGAGCAGTTCGAAGAGATGCACGACGTGCTCAGCACGGTGCTCGCCGAGGCCTGGGACCAGGTCGTCAGATAGGAGCCGGGTGCTCACCGTCCAGAGCCTGCTCGACGAGCTCGACCTCGAACTGGCGGCCGGTGGCAAAGCTGTGGCCTCGCCGGTGCGCTGGGTCCACATCTCCGAGCTGGAGGACCCGACTCCGTGGCT
The DNA here is from genome assembly GCA_050180135.1 of Solirubrobacterales bacterium. Taxonomy (GTDB): domain Bacteria; phylum Actinomycetota; class Thermoleophilia; order Solirubrobacterales; family 70-9; genus VAYN01. The sequence continues at coordinate 2,714 of JBFXEM010000366.1, forward strand.
CTCGGGCGGCGAGCTGATGCTGACCACCGGCATCCCGCTCGACACCGCCGCCAAGCAGCGCTCGTTCGTGCGCCTGCTCGCCGACTCGAACCTGGCCGGGCTCGGGTTCGGCACCGGCTTCACCCACGACAAGGTGCCGAAGGCGATGGTCGACGAGGCCGACAAGCGCGAGTTCCCGCTCTTCGAGGTGCCCTACTCGACCCCGTTCATCGCGATCACCGAGAAAGCGTTCGCCCGCCTCGTCAACGAGCAGTACGAGGTCCTGCAGCGCGGCATCGCGGTCCAGCGCCGGCTCGAGCGCCTGGTCCTGGAGGAGCGTGGGCTGGAGGAAATCGCGGCGACGATCGCCTCCGCGGTCGGCGGCACCGTGGCGATCCTCGACGGCCGCGGCGACCGCCTCGCGGGGCGCGGCTTCCGCCGCCAGCTCTCCGCCGACGCGATCGCCGGCATCCGCAAGGAGGCGCTCGGGCATTCCGGCGACGGGCATCCCTTCGTCCCCTCGCACTCCTCGGTCGCGGGCCGGGCCCT
>JBFXEM010000367.1:0-3239 GCA_050180135.1 Solirubrobacterales bacterium
CGACGCGCTCTGGACCTCGATCAAGCTGGCGCTGCTGGCGACGCTGATCTCGACCGTGATCGGGACGATGATGGCGCTGGCACTGGTCCGCCACCAGTTCCTCGGCCGGCGCGCGGCCAACTTCCTGATCGTGATCCCGATGGCGACTCCGGAGATCGTGATCGGCGCCTCGCTGCTCTCCTTCTTCCTCATCCTCGGCAGCCCGTCGCTCGGTTTCGAGACCCTGCTGATCGCCCACGTGATGTTCTGCATCAGCTTCGTCGTCGTGGTCGTGAGATCGAGGCTGATCGGATTCGACCGCAACCTCGAGGAGGCGGCCAAGGACCTCGGCGCGACCCCGTTGCAGACCTTCCGCCTGGTCACCCTGCCGCTGATCATGCCCGGCATCTTCGCCGGCGCGATGCTCGCCTTCGCGCTCTCGATCGACGACTTCGTGATCTCCAACTTCAACTCCGGCACCACCGTGACCTTCCCGCTCTACATCTTCGGCGCCGCCCAGCGCGGCATCCCGGTCGAGGTCAACGTGATCGCGATGATCCTCTTCGGCCTCACCGTCGCGGCGATGGTCCTCACCACCTGGCAGCAGCAGCGGGCCGAAAAGATGGCCGCGGTGCGCCCGGACCAGGAAGACGCCCCGCTCCCGGGCGCCAGCAGCGCCGCGACCTGAAATAACCGAGCCCACCTGGGGTCGCCGGACCAAGCGGGGCAAGGACGCAGGGAGGTCTGCGAGGGGAGCGCACTCCAGTGCGTGACCCGAAGCAGACCGACCGAGGACACCGCCCCGCGCAGTGTCCGGGGACCCCAGGTCAGCGGCCGATGTGGAAGCCGATGAGCTTCGGGATCGACGCCACGGCTGAGGCGACGTGGCCGGGGGTGCGGCCGGCCATCTCGGCCTCCTCCTTGGCCAGCAGGCCGAGGCGGATCGCCTCGCCGCCGATCCAGTGGAACGGCTCCGGCGGCACGTGCGGCAGCTTCGAGTCGACGAAGGCGAGAGCGGTGAACTCGTCGCGGCGGTCGAGGGCGAGGGCGGCGAGGGTGCGGCCGACCATGTTCGAGGGGCCGACGCCGTTGCCGGTGTAGCCGGCGGCGGCGAAGGCGCGGCCGCGGCGCTGGCTGAAGACCATCGGCAGGTGCGAGGGGGAGGCGTCGATCGGGCCGCCCCAGGCGTGGGTGATCCGCTTGCCGGCGAGGCCGGGGAAGTAGTCGAGCAGGTGGTTGGCGACGGCAGCGACGACGTCGGGGTCGAGCTCGGCGCGCCCGCCGAGGCGGGCGCCCATCGCGATCCGGCCACCGCCCCAGCCGAAGGCGATGCGGCCGTCGGGGGTGGTGCGGAAGTAGTGCAGGAGGGCGCGGCCGTCGGTGATGCACTCGCCCCCGGTCCAGCCGATCTCGCTCAGCAGCTCCGGCACCGGCTCGGTCAGCACGATGTGCGAGGAGGCGACCGAGAGGCGTCCGCGCAGCGGCCCGTGGCGGCCCTTGGCGGCGGCGCCGATCGCCAGCACCGCCCGTTGCGCCCGCACCGACCCGCGCTCGGTCCGCGCCTCGACCCCGTCGTCGGCTTCGCGCAAGCCGCGCACCGGCGAGTGCTCGTAGATCTCGACCCCGGCGCCGCACAGGCGCTCGCGCAGGCCCAGCGCCAGCCGCGCCGGCTGCACGCTGGCCGAGCTCGGACAGGCGGCGCCGGCACGCAGGGCCGGTGAGGCGCAGCGCTCGGCGACCTCGGCGGCGCTGAGCTCACGCACCGCCGCGGGGACGCCGAGCTCGCGGGCGGCCGCGACTGCGTCGTCCCAGGCGCCGTCGTGGGCGGCCGCGGTGGAGACGTGCAGGTACTCGGTCGGGTGCCACCAGGCGTCGACCTCCTGCTCAGCACAGAAGCCGCCAATCCGCTCGACCGCCGCTTCGGCGGCGCGGGCGACGGCCAGTGCCGGCCCCGCGCCCCAGCGGTCGCGCATCGAAGGCAGCGAGTACCACATCGCGTTGCAGAAGCCGCCGTTGCGCCCGCTCGGCCCGTGCCCGCAGAGCTCGGACTCGAGCAGGACGACGCGCGCCTGCGGCTCCAGCTGCTTCGCGTACCAGGCGCTCCACATCCCCGTGTAGCCGCCACCGAGGACAAGCACGTCGGCCTCGATCCGGTCAGACAGGGCGGGTCTCGCCTGCACCGCCCCGGCCTCCGCCAGCCAGTAGCCGAGTCTCGTGTGCTCCATTACCGACAGTCTCCCGCACCCCGCCCCCACGGCTGCGCTGAAATCCCTGCGGGGGGCGCGCCGCGGCGGCGTAGACTCGGATCGATGCCCAACCAGGACCAGGACTCGACCCCGTTCGTCGACGCCCTGCTCGCCTACGCGGCCCGCAACCCCGGTCGCTTCCAGGTCCCCGGCCACAAGGGCGGTGCCGGCGCCGACCCGGCGATGCGCCAGCTGGTCGGCGAGGCGGGCCTGCGCAACGACATCCCGTCCGTCACCGAGGGGGTCGACATCGGCCCCGAACCGACCCCGTTCCAGCAGGCGCAGCTGCTCGCCGCCGGGGCCTGGGGCGCGCGCCGCACCTGGTTCCTGATGAACGGCGCCTCGCAGGGCAACCACAGCGCCTGCCTGGCGCTCGCCCACGGCGGCAACCGGGTCGTCGTCCAGCGCAACGTCCACTCCTCGGTGATCGACGGGCTCGTGCTCAGCGGCATGCGCCCCACCTTCGTCTCACCCCAGCTCGACCCGGAGCTGGGGATCGCCCACGGCCTGACGCCGGACTCGCTCGCCGCCGGGCTCGACGAAACGCCCGGCGCGGTGGCGGCGATGGTCGTCTCCCCCACCTACTTCGGCGCCTGCGCCGACGCGGCCGCCCTTGCCGAGGTCGCGCACGAGCGCGGCGTGCCGCTGGTCGTCGACGAGGCCTGGGGCGCGCACCTGCACTTCAGCGACCGGCTGCCGACCGACGCTCTCGCCAGCGGCGCCGACCTCGTCACCTCCTCGACCCACAAGATCGTCGGCAGCCTCACGCAGGCGGCGATGCTGCATCTCGGCCACGGCGGCCGCATCGACCCGGCGGTGGTCGACCGCTGCGTCAGCCTGGTCGAAACGACGAGCCCCAGCGGGCTGCTGACCGGCTCGCTCGACGCTGCCCGGCGCCAGGCGGCGGTGCACGGGGCCGAGCTGCTGGAGGAGACGCTGGACGCGATCGCCGCCACCCGCGAGGGCGTGAAGTCGATCCCCGGCCTCGGCGTGCTCGACGAGGCGCTGGTCGGG
>JBFXEM010000368.1:0-3238 GCA_050180135.1 Solirubrobacterales bacterium
CGGCCCGCCCCACATCCAGCTGCAGCTGGCCGCCGGCTCGGTCGCCGAAGCAGAGGCGAAGCTGGCCGAGGTCGGCCGCCTGCTGCCGCCCAAGGACGGCAAGAAGGTCCTGGTCGAGGTCGAGCAGGGGTCGGCCGAAATCCCCCGGGTGGTTCGGATCCTCGACGAGGCCGGGATCGCGGTCGAGTCGCTGGAGCTGGTGCGGCCGACCCTCGACGACGTCTTCGTGGCCCGCACCGGCCACCACCTGGAAAAGGAGAGCGAGGAGAGCTCGGAGGGGGAGCCGGTCGCGTGAGGGAACCCGGCTCACTGCGGACCAACCTGCGGGTCGTCCGGGCGCTGGGCATGCGCTCGGTGCGCCAGACCTTCCGCCGCCCGCAGCTGATCGCCCCGATCATCGTCTTCCCCACCCTGCTGCTGGCGATCCAGACCGGCGGCGCCAGCGCCGCGGTCGAACTGCCCGGCTTCCCCGAAGTCCAGAGCTTCCTCCAGTTCATGTTGGCCGGGGCGATGATGCAGTCGATGATGCTGGCCGGCAACAGCGGCGGCATCGCGCTCGCGGTCGACATCGAGATGGGCTTCACCGACCGCCTCTTCGCGGCCCCGATCCCGCGCTTCGCGATCGTCCTCGGCCGGCTCGCCGGCACCGCCGCGCTCGGCCTCTTCGCCTCGATCTGGTTCCTCGCGATCGGGATCCTCTTCGGGGCCGAGATCGAGGGCGGCGTCGCCGGAGCGCTGCTGGCGGTGGCGCTGATCACCGCCTCGGCCCTGGCGGTCGGCGGCCTCGGCGCCGCGATCGCCCTGCGCACCGGCAGCGCCAGCGTCGTCCAGGGGCTCTTCCCACTGGTCCTCGTCCTGCTCTTCCTCTCCTCCGCCTTCTTCCCGGAGGAACTGATGATCGAGCCGGCGCAGACGATCGCCGCCTACAACCCGCTCAGCTTCGTGGTCGAAGGGGTGCGCGAGCCGATCATCTCCGGCATCGACGCCACCGACACCCTGGGCGCGATGGCGGCGATCCTCGCGATCATCGTCGCCGGCCTCCTGCTCAGCGCCGGCGCCCTCCGCCACCGGCTCCGGGTCGGCTGATGGAAGCGACCGCGACGCTGCCGAGCTGGCGGGTCAACCTGGCGACGATCGCGGCCCTGATGGCCCGCTCGAAGAACGAGCTGCTGCGGGTTCCCGGGGCGGCGATCCCGGGGGTGCTGGCGCCGACGATCTTCTTCCTCGGGCTGAACGGGGTCTTCGGCGCCCTGACCCAGCTCAACGGCTTCAGCACCGGCAGCTACGAGGCCTTCATCGTCCCGGTCAGCATGCTGCAGGGGGCCGGCTTCACCGGCGCCGCCGCCGGCGTCAACCTCGCCCGCGACATCGAAGCGGGCTGGCTCGACCGCCTGCTCGCCTCCCCCGCCCCACGCTGGGTCCTGCTCGCCGGCACCGTGCTCTCGGCCAGCGTGCGGGCGCTGATCCCGGGCACCTTCGTGCTGGCGATCGCGCTCGCGCTCGGCGCCGGCTGGCCTGGCCTCGACGGCCTCCTGATCGCCTACCTGATGGTTGTCTCGATGGCCGCGATCGGCGCCTGCTGGGCCTGCTTCCTCGCCCTGCGCGCGAAGAGCCAGTCGGCGGCGCCGTTGATGCAGTCGGGAATGATGGCGCTGACCCTGCTCACGCCCGCCTACGCGCCGCTGGCGCTGCTGGCCGGGTGGCTGCACGCGGTGGCCGAGGTCAACCCCGCCACCGAGGTCCTGGAAGCCGCCAGGCAGGGCTTCGTCGGCACCGTCACCTGGGCCGACACCTGGCCCGGCCTGGTGGCCGCCACCGGCCTGCTGGCCCTGCTCGGCGCCCTCGCCCTGCGTGAGATGCGCCGCACCGCCGCATGACCCCCGGCCGACGGGCCGAAGAGTCGCCTGTGGGTCGTCAGATCGGCCCGTCGGCGGTGGTGTTGGGGGAGGCGGAGCGGGTGCTGCGGCAGAACTGGAACGAGGGCGAGGGGGGCGGGCGGCGCTACGCGTACACGGAACCGAGCCCGGGGCGCTACCCGTGGCAGTGGTACTGGGACTCCTGCTTCGCGGCGATCGTCTGGCGCCGCTTCGAGCCGGCGCGGGCGCGGGCCGAGCTGGAGAGCCTGCTGGCCGCGCAGCGTCCGAACGGATTCGTCGGGCACACGATCTTCTGGCAGCACCCGGTCCGGCTCCCCCGCCTCGCCTTCTACAACGTCGCCACCCGCAGCGGCTTCCTGCAGACGGAGACGATCCAGCCGCCGCTGCTGGCCTGGGCCTGGCGGATCGCCGTCGGCAACCCCAACGAGGAGCCGCGGATCGGCGCCCAGATGGACTGGCTGGCGGAGAACCGCGACCTCGATGGTGACGGCCTGCTCTGGATCCTGCAGCCGGACGAGTCCGGCCTCGACGCCTCGCCCAAGTTCGAGGACGTCTGGGGCTGGCGGGCCAACGGCCGGATCGGCTTCCCGCTGCTGGTCCGCCGCAACCGCCGGCTCGGCTACGACGCGCGGCGGGTGCGCGAGCGCGGCGGGCCGCTGCTCTGCGAAACGCTGGTCAACACGATGTGGTCGCTCTCACTGCAGGCGCTGGGCCGGCCCTCGGCGACGCCGGCGCTGGTCGAGCGGCTCTGGGACGAGCGCCGCGGCCTCTTCGTCGACGAGGGGCAGCCGGGGACGATCAGGCCGGGACCGGTGACCTGGTCCTCGCTGGCGCCGCTGGCCCTGCCCGACCTGCCCGCAGCGATCGGCCGCCGCCTGGTCGAGGAGCACCTGCTGAGCGAGCGCGAGTTCCTGACCCCGGTGGCGCCGCCCTCGGTCGCCGCCTCGGAGCCCAGCTACGAGCCCGACGGCGGCCACGGCCCGATCCGCCGCTACTGGCGCGGCCCGACCTGGATCAACTCCGCCTGGATGGTCTGGCTCGGCCTGCGCCGCCTCGGCTACGCCGCCGAGGCCGACCGCCTCGCCACCGGCGTCATCGGCGCCGCCGCCCGCGAAGGCCTGCGCGAGTACTACGACCCGCGCAGCGGCGCCGGCCTGGGCGCCAAGGACTTTGCCTGGTCGGCCCTGATAGCGGAGATGGCTAGCCCAGACCAGGGCGGAACAGCGAGTTATTTGTAGCGATAGGTGATGCGGCCACGGTCGAGGTCATACGGGGACAGCTCGATCTTGACGCGGTCGCCCGGCAAGATGCGGATGTAGTGGCGGCGCATCTTCCCCGAGATGTGGCCGAGCACGTCGTGG
>JBFXEM010000369.1:0-3234 GCA_050180135.1 Solirubrobacterales bacterium
ATCGCGATCACCGCCGCCTACGTCGGCGCCGGCCGCTTCGACGCGATGCTGAGCCTGCGGCGCTGCCGCTCGGTCGACGCGGCCGCCGCGCAGCTGTTCGTGCGTGAGGCCGGCGGCGCCGTCGCCTTCGGCGAGCTCTCGCTGGAACAGGCCACGCTCGATCTCGAGGCGCGCTACCCGATCGCCGCCGCCAGCGGCGAGGCCGGGTTGGCGACCGTGCGCGCCGCCCAGTCCGCCTGATTCAGGCTCGATTTTCACGCTCTTAGCGGCCTGGGTGTAACCGTCGGCGCGAACGCGTTTAAGAACGTGTGTTCGTGGAAACATATGTTCGCTAGACTCGGGAACGCCCGAGGCAGCCAAACGAGAACTCGAAGGGATTTCGACACTTCATGGCAACGACCAAAAGCAGCAAACCCAAAACGCAGGCCAAACGCGCCACCACCGAAGCGAAAAAATCGGCGAGCGCCAGCGCCAAAGCAACCAAGCGCGCTGCGACGAAGACCGCCGTCGCTGAGAAGAACCAGGTCCTCACCGTCGCCGAGTCCGCCGTCGATCTGCCCGTCGGCGTCGTCCTCACGGTCAGCGACCGCGTCTCCGACCTGGTTGAACCGTGGACCGGCCGCAGCAAGGCCGAGAAACAGATCAAGTCGTACCAGACGTCGCTGCGCAAATCGCTGAAACGGACCGAGCGTCGTGGCACCAGCGCGCGCCGCAAAGCCGCCACCGAGGCCCGCAAGACCCGCAACCGGGTCGAGCGCGAAGCCCGCAAGCACCAGCGCACGGTCGAGACGACCCTGAAGCGCAACCGCAACGAGGTCGAGTCGCGCGTCCGCAAAGCGCTCGACGAGCAGACCTCCCGCGCTCAGGACCTGATGGGCTCGGTTACCGACCAACTGGCCGCCCTCCGCTAGAGAGCACTCAGAACCGGCGCGGATGCGCCACCTCAAGAGAGCCCGTGTGCAACCAGCACACGGGCTCTCTTTCGTTGTCGCCCCGCTTGGTTCTGAGCACTCTCAGGCACTTCCAGAACGGGTTATTGGCCCGTGACGGCCACGGGCCTGGAAACCGCCGGCTCGTAGGGCCAGCCGGGCTGGGGTGGGGCGTAGGCGCGGAAGAGGAAGCGGACGCCGCGGCTGTCGTCGTCGCTGAACGCGTAGGGGAAATGGAAGCGGCCGGCGGCATCGGTCTGGACCGTGCGGAACTCGGTCCAGGGGCTGCCGGTAAGGCGGAACTGGAACTGGACCGGGCGGCCGTAGTCGGGGATCGAGGCGCCGAGGTGGCCGACCCGGCCGCTGAACACGACCGGGGCGCCGCCGATCACGGCACTCGCGCTCGACGCGCGCAGGCGCACCGGGGTCTGCACGGCGAGGCGCAAATCGCTGCTGGTGCCGCGGGTGAGCACGCGGTCGCCGCCGAAGCGGGCCTCGACGCGCCGGCTCGGACCCGGCCCGAGGCGGGCGCTGAAGAAGCCGTCGGAGTCGGTCTGGACGCGGGTGGAGCGCGGCGGCATCGTCGCGCCGGAGTCGAAGCCCTCGACCAGGTCGACGGGGTGGCCGGCCAGCGGCGCACCCGCGGCGCTGAGCAGCCGACCGCTGACCTGCAGTCCCCGGCCGTCGGGGACGACGCGCGTCGATGGTCGCTTGGCGAAGGACTCGATCACCTCGCGGTGGCAGCGCCTTGCTTCACCGGTACGCACGCAGCGCTGCCAGACGAGCTGGCGGCCGCCGAATCCGAATCGGACCGTCGTCGGCACCTTGACCGGGTTGGCGAGGACCATGCTGGCGCCGCTGTTGCGCACGGTGGAGCTGGCGGCATTGCCGGCGAGGTCGAAGCCGGTCGCCCGGAACTCGTAGTTCCCGCGCGGATAGGAATCAGAGTCCCAGCGCGCCCGCAGCCTCCCCTGCGAGGCGGTCGTCGCCAGCGGCTCGAACGAGCGGCCCGAGCCCAGCGGCCGCACCGCGATCGAGCCGCGCCCGAGGTCCGGGCCGGAGAGGTTGTCCCGCACCGTCGCTTCCAGCAGCTCTGGCTCGGACGGGTCCTCGCCGGCGCTGAAGGCGACGACGGGCGGTGCTTCGTCGATCCGCACGACCGCCGTCTGCGGTGGCGAGGATCCGTCGTCCCCGCGCACGTTCCCCGCCGCGTCGCGGGCGCCGGCGGCGACGGTGTGGACGCCGCTGCCGGCGACAATCGCCGTCACCTCGTCGCCTTTGACCACGGTCCGCGGGCCATCGTCGACCGCGATCGAGGTCGTCGGCCCGGCAGGTCCCGAGGCGGTCATCCCCGAGAGGGTGTCGCTGGCCTTGGCGACGACGCGGACCGGTTCGCGCGACCAGCCTCCGCCACTTGCCTGGAGGGTGATGTCGGGTCGGGTCGCATCGATCCAGACCTCGGCGCTCCTCGCCTCGGCGGATCGCATGCCCGAGTTCGAGACGGCGACGACGCTGACCACCTGAACCCCCTCGCCAAGTAGCCCGAGCCCAAGCGTGTCGTCCCCGAGGCCGCCGTCGAGGTCGGTCTCCGCGACGCTGCAGCGATCCGGCCCGGCGCACGGTAGTCCCGCAGAGCCGGCGCGAACCGCCACCGCGTAGCCGCGAATCCCGGAGGCCGGCTGCGGGCCCGCCGGCGGCGTGATCTCGAGCACCGGACCGATGTCGCCGCGGATCCAGCCCGATGGCAGATGTGGCGTCGCCGCGGCGGGGCGGCGATTGTCGAAATGGAGCGTCACTTCCGCCACCGGCCCGTCGCTGACGCCGGTCGCCCAGGCCTGGACGGTGTACCGGCCCGGCGCCGGTTCGGACTCCCCCGGGGGCGGTTCCAGCTGGATCGGGCCGGCGCTTTCGTTGAGGCCGCCGAGGTCGCCAGGCGGGGTGGCATGCCTTCGGCTCGCGTCGAGGATGCGGTAGTGGACCGACTGCACCGCCGTTTTCGAGGTGTTGGGCGGGAGCGCGTAGCTCCAGGAGAGATTGAAGAGGTTGTCGGCCTGCCAGGTGCCCTCGCTTTCTCCAAGGAGCGTCAGGTTCACCAGCCGTGGCGCGACCACGGTCTTGATTTCGGCATCGGCTTCGATTTCCGCCGCGGTGATCGCAGTGGCCGAGCCGGCGACGGCAGTCGCGAGCGCGACAAGGGCGGCGAGGGCGGCGCCGAGCTCGGTCAGGGCGCGCCTCATGGCCCGAACTCTCCGGCTGCCGCGGCCGCGCTCGACCCGGATGAGGCACTGGAGCTCGCCGACGGTTC
>JBFXEM010000370.1:0-3230 GCA_050180135.1 Solirubrobacterales bacterium
CCGCCAACATTTACTGCCCTTTTATGCGCTCGGGGAAACGCTGTCATAGGGCTCTGCGGGCGGGATACGATCGCTCGGCCCGGGTGGCGAAACTGGTCATACGCGGCGCCCTTAAAAGGCGCTGTCCCCTTGGGGACGTGCGGGTTCGAGTCCCGCCCCGGGCATTCTCCTCGCGGCTTCCCTGGGCGGCGCCAGATAGGCTCGTACCTATGCAGGAGCACGGGGGGCGGATCGTCGCCAAGGTCTTGAAGTCGCGCGGGGTGGACACCTTGTTCACGCTCTCGGGCGGCCACCTCTTCTCCATATATGACGGTTGCCGGGAGGAGGGGATCCGGATCCTCGACGTCCGCCACGAGCAGACCGCCGCCTTTGCCGCCGAGGGGCTGGCGAAGGCGACGCGGACGCCGGGCGTGGCTGCGCTGACCGCCGGCCCCGGGGTGACCAACGGACTCAGCGCGATCGCCGGCGCCCAGGCCAACAACTCGCCGATCTGCGTGCTCGGCGGCCGCGCCCCGGAGCTGCGCTGGGGCTCGGGCTCGCTGCAGGAGATCGACCACCTTCCGTTCGTCTCGCCGCTGGTCAAGTCGGCGCAGACGGTCAAGTCACCGGGGGAGATCGCGGCGATGACCGCGGCGGCCCTGGATCTGGCCGCGGCGGCTCCGAGCGGTCCGACCTTCCTCGACTATCCGCTCGACGTCGTCTTCACCGAGGCCGAGGTTGAGGTCCCGGGGGCGCCCGCCGCCGCGGAGGCGCGGCCGGCGGACGGGGTGGAGGAGGCCGCGGCGCTGCTGGCCGCCGCTGCGCGCCCGGTCGTGATGGCCGGCAGCGGCCTCTACTGGGGTCACGGGGAGCTGGAGCTACTGGCGCTGGCCGAGGCGCTGGGGATCCCGGTCTTCCTCAACGGCCTTGGCCGCGGTTGCGTCCCGGCCGACCACGAGCTCGCCTTCAGCCGCGCCCGCGGCACGGCGCTGGGCGACGCCGACGTGGCGCTTGTCGTCGGCGTGCCGATGGACTTCCGGCTCGGCTTCGGGGCCAGCTTCGGCGGCGAGACGAAGATCCTGCGGCTGGACGTCGCCCCGAACGAGCTGACCAAGAACCGCGCTCCGGCCCTCGACATGGTCGGCGACGTGCGGGCGAGCCTGGCGGCGATCCGCGCGGGCGCCGGCGAGGACCGCGTCCGCACCCGACCCTGGCTCGAGCAGCTCCGCAACGTCGAGGACGAGAAGCGGGCGGCCGAGCGCGAGGAGCTCGACGACCCACGCTCGCCGCTGCACCCGGTGCGCGTCTACCGCGAGCTCGGCGAGGTGCTCGACCGGGACGCGATCGTGGTCGGCGACGGCGGCGACTTCGTCTCCTACGCCGGCCGCTTCGTCGACACCTACCAGCCGGGCTGCTGGATGGACCCAGGCCCGTTCGGCTGTCTCGGCGCCGGGCCCGGCCAGGCGATCGGCGCCAAGGTCGCCCATCCCGATCGCCAGGTCTGCCTGCTGCTCGGCGACGGCGCCTTCGGCTTCGCCGGGATGGAGTTCGACACGATGGCGCGGCACGGACTCGGCGTCGTGGGCGTGATGGGGAACAACGGGATCTGGGCGCTCGAGCACCACCCTATGAAGTTCCTCTACGGCTACTCGGTGGCGGCCGAGCTGCAGCCGGAAACGCGCTACGACGAGCTGGTCGAATCGCTTGGCTGCGACGGCGTCCTCGTCCGCCATCCCGACGAGCTGCGGCCGGCGTTGGAGCGGGCGTTCGAGTCGGGGCGGCCGACGCTGGTCAACGTCCTCACCGACCCCGAAGTCGTCTACCCGCGCAAATCGAACCTGGCCTGAGCGCATCCGGGCCAGCCACTGAAGTCGCTTCAGTTTGGACTCAGTGGTGTGGCCGGTTGGTCGTAGTGGCGCATCGGCCCCGGAACGAGAATCGGCCGTCATCGCTGACGGCCGATTCAAGCTGGTCCCTCAGGACGGGCAGGGGTACGTCTTCAGGGTCCATTATTTGATGGGCTCAGACGGCGGGAGGCGCCATGATGCGGCAATCGCCCAAGCCCTGTAACCAGGTTCTAAGCGAGGAATAACCCCCACTCGTCCCCGGTGAAGCGATTATGCGCTCGGCTATCCGATGCGTCTAGTCGCCGCGAATGACGATACCAAATTCCAGGTAGCAAACAACTACCTACTTCTTGTGGTTCGACCCTCTGAGTAGCCCATTTGGCCTACTGGACCGGTGCGAGCCTTCCACCCGGTACCGAGAGGTTTCCCGATTTAACGACATGGTTTTCTACTTAGGTTCAGTTGCTGCGAGAGCGGTTCCGTAGAGGATGTCGTGCTCGGAAACGGTGATCCGGTCGAGCCCGAAAGCCCGCATCGCCTCGACCAGGATGACCACGCCGGCGACGATCGTCGGCGCCCGCTCGGGGTGCAGGCCGGGGATCTCGACCCGCTCGGCGAGTGGGGCGGAGGCCAGCCGCGAGAGCATGCGCTGGATCGAGCGCAGCTCGAGCACGTGGCCGTGGACCCGCTCGGGGTCGTAGGGGACGAGCTCCATCTCGACCGCGGCGAGCGAGGTCGGAGTGCCGGCGACCGCGATCCCCTCCTCGGCGCTAATGCCCGGCTCAACCGCCGCCTCGATCAGCCCGCGGACATCGGCGGCCAGCCCTTCCAGCTCGATCGCGCTCGGCGGGTCGGAGCTGATGTGGCGCTCGGTGTGGCGGACGACGCCGGCCTGCAGCGAGGTGTGGAAGTCGATCCGGTGGCCGTGGCCGACGATCAGCTCGGTCGAGCCGCCGCCGATGTCGATGACCAGCGTCGGCCGGGTCGGCGTGTGCTCGGAGCTGGCGCCGAGGTAGGTGAGCCGCGCCTCCTCCTCGCCGTCGAGGACGCGGGCCGAGAGCGCGAAGCGCTCGCGCAGCTCGGCGACGAAGGCGTCGCCGTTCTCGGCGTCGCGGACGGCGCTGGTCGCGATCGCGTCGACGGTCTGCACCCCGAGCTCGGCGATCGCGCCCACGTACTCGCCGACCGCTTCACAGGCGTCCTCGATCGCCTCGGCGGAGAGGCGGCCCGAGAGGTCGACGCCGCGTCCCAAGCGGGTCACCGTGCTGCGCCGCTCCAGCGGCGAGACCCGGCCCGCCGCGACGTCGGCGACGAGCAGCCGCGACGAGTTGGTGCCGATGTCGATCACCGCGACCCTGTGGGGAACCCGCTCCATCGCGCGACTCTAGAGCGGCGCCAAACCGT
>JBFXEM010000371.1:0-3216 GCA_050180135.1 Solirubrobacterales bacterium
GTCTCCTCGCCGACGACGCTGCGGATGCCGACGATCTCCCTCAGCAGCTGCTCGGCGCGCTCGGCGCTGAGGCCGGTGGGGCGGGACTGTTGCTCGGTGGTCATTTCGCGGGGGGTTTCCTTTCGGGGGGTGGGGCTCAGTTGGAGTTCTGGTGCAGCAGTTGGGGGTGCTCGCGCAGGGCCATGCCACCGTCGACCGGCAGCGAGGCGCCGGTGATCCAGCGGGCGGCCGGAGAGGCGAGGAAGGCGACGACGTCGGCGACCTCGGCCCCCTCGGCGATCGCGCCGAGGGGGGTCTGGGCGACAAACGCCTCGGAGACGCCGGGACGGGCCAGCATCGGCTCCATCAGCGGCGTCCGCACGAGGCCGGGCAGGACCGCGTTGGCACGCACGCCGCGCCCGCCCAGCTCCAGGGCGGCGGAGCGGACCAGCGCCTCCAGGCCCGCCTTCGAGGCGCAGTAGTGGGCGAGGCCGGGAACCGGGGCGGCGGAGTCGATCGAGGAGATCGCGGTGAACGAGCCGCCCTCCTCTATGTGGGGCACGCTGGCCCGCAGGACGTTGAAGGCGCCGCCGAGGTTGACCCCGAGGACGAGCTCCCACTCCCCCGGCTCGATCTCCAGGATCGGCGTCACCCGGGCGGTGCCAGCGGCGTAGACGACGGTGCCGAGCGGCCCGTGCTCGGCGACCAGCGCCTCGACCGCGGCGGCGACGGCGGCGTGGTCGCGGACGTCGAGGGCGACCGCGGTGGCGTCCTCGGCGTCCGGCTTGAGGTCGGCGACGAGCGTGGTCCAGCCCGCCTCGGCGAGGGCGTCGGCGCAGGACCGGCCGATCCCGGAGGCGCCGCCGACGACGAGGGCGACCTCGCTCATCGCACAACCTCTGGTTCGCGGCCCGATCGCCCCGGACTCGAACAACCGGAGATCACCGGGACTATCGGGGCGCTCACGGGCGCCACTCCATGCCGCCCTCGAGCAGGTCGGCGAGCTCGACCAGGGCGGCGGCGCCGGTGGCGCCGTCGACGACCCGGTGGTCGAAGGTCATCGTCAGCGAGAGGGTCGGGACGACGGCGATGCCGCGGTCGCGTGGAACGGCGCGCTCGACCGTGCGCCCGACCGCGAGGATCGAGCTCTCCCCCGGGTTGATCATCGCCGTGAAGCTGTCGACGCCGAAGGTGCCAAGACTGGAGAGCGTCGTCGCGGCGCCACCCATGTCGGCGATCGGCAGCCGCCCGGCCCGGGTCAGCTCGACCAGCCGCGCGCGCTCCAGCGCCAGCTCGGCCAGGCCCAAGCTCTGCGCCTGGCGCAGGGCCGGGACCAGCAGGCCGCGCTCGGTGGCGACGGCGACGCCGACGTCGACGCCCGCCGGGTGGCGCAGGCCGGCGGGGCTGCCGTCCTCGCCGGCGGGGACGAAGCTGGCCGCGAGCAGCGGATGGCGAACGAGGGTCTCGGCCAGCGCCTGCACGAGCAGGTCGACGACCCCGACCTTGACCGGGCCGGCGGCGCTGAGGCGGGCCTTCTCGGCCAGCAGCCAGGTGACGTCGACGTCGCGCTGCAGGCTGTACTGGGGGACGAGCTGGCTCTCGGTCATGCGGCGGGCAATCGCGGCACGGATCGTGGTCAGCTCCTCGAAGCGCTCGCCCTCGGCAGGAGCGGACGCCGGCGCGGGGCTGGCCGTGGGGGCGGCCTCGGCCTCGCGCTCGACGTCCCCGAGGGTGATGCGGCCGCCGGGACCGGTCCCGGTCACCCGCTCCAGCGGGATCCCGAGCCGCTCGGCGGCACGGCGGGCGATCGGCGCGGCGCGGCGGCGGCCGGAGCCGTTGCCGGTGGCGGCGGGGACGGTGGTGGTCGTCGCGGCGGCGGTCGCGGTTGCGGTGGGAGCGGAGGACGCCGCGGCCGCGGCGGGAGAGCCGACCGCGGCGGCCACCGGCTCGCCGTTCTCGCCGGGGGCCCCGAGGCGGAGGATGGTGGCGCCGACGGCGATCGTCTCGCCAACCTCGACGTCGATCGCGAGCACGGTGCCGGCGAGCGTGGCGGGGACCTCGGCGATCGCCTTGTCGGTCTCCACCTCGGCGATCACGTCGCCCTCGGCGACGCTGTCGCCGACGGCGACCGTCAGGGCCGTAACCAGCCCCTCGGTGACCTCCAACCCCATCTGGGGCAGTACGACAGCGGTGCTCACGGGTTAGATCCTCCCTGGACGACATCCCGATCGTCAGACAATAAAACCTAATCCTTGGAATATCCCCATGTCAATCCCCATTATTGGAGTTGACAATCGGACAGTCTGGCAGACTGACGAGACAATGAGCACAAACGAGACCGCTGTTGGGGGGGCCTCGGGCGCCGCCATCGAGGAGCTGGACCTGTTCGCGACGATGGCGCTGATCCGCGCTTTCGAGACCCGCGTAGCCCAGCTC
This sequence comes from Solirubrobacterales bacterium, assembly GCA_050180135.1. Classification (GTDB taxonomy): domain Bacteria; phylum Actinomycetota; class Thermoleophilia; order Solirubrobacterales; family 70-9; genus VAYN01. Next base: position 2,416 of record JBFXEM010000371.1, read on the forward strand.
TACCGCGACAGCGAGATCCCCGGCTTCGTCCACACCTCGCTCGGCCAGGAGGCGGTGGCGGCCGGCGTCGGCTCCGCTCTCGCCGAGGGCGATTACGTTGCTACCACCCACCGCGGCCACGGCCACTGCCTGGCCCGCGGGATGGAGGTCGAGGGGATGATGGCCGAGCTGTTCGCCCGCGGCGAGGGCATCTGCCACGGCAAGGGCGGCTCGATGCACATCGCCGACCCGTCCAAGGGCGTGCTCGGCGCCAACGCGATCGTCGGCGCCAGCCTGCCGCTCGGGGTCGGCGCGGCGATGTCGAGCAAGCTGCTGGGCCAGGGACGCGTCTCCGCCGCCTTCTTCGGCGAGGGCGCCGTCAACCAGGGCGCCTTCCACGAGGCCGTCAACCTGGCCGCGATCTGGGACCTGCCGGCGCTGCTGGTCTGTGAGAACAACATCTACGCCGAGTTCTCCGACAGCCGCAAGATGACCCGGGTTCCCGACGTCGCCGCCCGCGCCGCCACCTACGGGATCGAGTCGGCGCAGGTCGACGGCAACGACGTGCTCGCCGTCCACGAGCTCGCCCGGGCGGCGGCGGCGAGATGCCGCGAAGGCGCCGGCCCGTTCCTGATCGAGGCCGAGACCTACCGCTGGCACGGCCACTACGAGGGCGACGCCCAGCCCTACAAGCCCGAGGACGAGGCGAACGCCTGGCGCGAGCGCGACCCGCTCGTGGTCAGCCGCAACCGGCTGCTCGGCGAGGGCGTCGACGGCGGCCGCCTGGACGAGATCGAGCAGGAGGCCGACGCCCGCGTCGAG
>JBFXEM010000372.1:0-3210 GCA_050180135.1 Solirubrobacterales bacterium
CGAGTTCTCGCAGCCGGGCGGCCGCACCGAGGCGGACATCGCCAAAGCCGCCTGAATCAACCTCTTACGAAATCTAGAAACGGAGTCACCTTGGCTGAGCTGGAGATTCGCAACCTGCACGTGAAGGTCGAGGACAAGGAGATCCTCAAGGGCCTCGACCTCGACGTCGAGAAGGGCAAGGTCCACGCGCTGATGGGCCCCAACGGCTCCGGCAAGTCGACGCTCGCCAACGTGATCATGGGCCACCCAGCGCTCGAGGTGACCGAGGGTTCGATCACCTTCAAGGGCGAGGACATCACCGAGGCCGACCCCGACGTGCGCTCGCAGGCCGGCCTCTTCATGGCCTTCCAGTACCCGGTCGCGATCCCCGGCGTCTCGGTCAGCAAGTACCTGCGCATGATCATCAACGCCCAGCGCGAGGCGCGCGGCGAAGAGCAGATCAAGATCAAAGACTTCGCCAAGACCGCCCAGGAGGCGATGGCGCTGGCGAACATCCCCAAGGACTTCTCCAGCCGCTACCTCAACGACGGCTTCTCCGGCGGCGAGAAGAAGCGGATGGAGCTGCTGCAGCTGGCGCTGCTGAAGCCCGAGATCGCCGTCCTCGACGAGACCGACTCCGGCCTCGACATCGACGCCCTGCGGGTCGTCGCCGAAGGCGTCAACAAGTTCGCCGGGCCGGACATGGGCGTCCTCATCATCACGCACTACCAGCGCATCCTGCACATGGTCAAACCCGACTTCGTCCACGTCATGTTCGAGGGCCGGATCGTCAAGGAAGGCGGCCCGGAGCTGGTCGGCGTGCTGGAGGAGAAGGGCTACGGCTGGATCGCCGAGGAGGTCGGGGCAGGCGCATCCGCCTGACCCCGGACGGGAGCCTGAGCCGGTGAGCACGGAGAGCGCCTCCCCCACCGCCGCGTTCCCGATCGAGAAGGTCCGCGCCGCCTTCCCGGCGCTCGAGCGCGAGGTCAACGGCCAGCCGGTCGCCTACCTCGACAGCGGCGCCAGCGCCCAGCGGGTGCTGGCCTCGATCCAGTCGGTCGACCGCTACGAGCGCCGCCACCACTCCAACGTCCACCGCGGCTCGCACACGCTCTCGGCCGAGGCGACCGAAGCCTACGAGGGGGCGCGGGCCACGGTCGCCGACCACATCGGCGCCAGCGACCGCCGCGAGGTCGTCTTCGTCCGCAACGCGACCGAGGCGATCAACCTGGTGGCGCGGGCCTGGGGCGACGCCAACGTCGGCCCCGGCGACCGCATCCTCCTGACCGAGATGGAGCACCACTCCAACATCGTTCCCTGGCAGCAGCTGGCCGAGCGGGTTGGGGCGGAGATCGACTGGGCGCCGATCGACGACGAGGGCCTGCTCGACATGGGCGCCTTCGCGACGCTGCTGGAGCACGGCCCGAAGCTGGTTGCCGTCGCCCACGTCTCGAACGTGCTCGGGACCGAGAACCCGGTCGCCGAGATCTGCCGCCTCAGCCACGAGGCCGGTGCCCTGGTGCTCGTCGACGGCGCCCAGTCGGCGCCGAAGATGGGGCTCGACATGGCCGCGCTGGGGGCCGACTTCTACGCGCTGACCGGCCACAAGCTCTACGCGCCGACCGGGATCGGGGCGCTGTGGTCGCGGCTGGAGCTGCTGCGGGCGATGCCGCCGTTCCTCGGCGGCGGCTCGATGATCCGCAAGGTCGGCCGCGAGGGCACGACTTACGCCGAGCCGCCGGCCCGCTTCGAGGCGGGGACGCCGGCGATCGCCCAGGCGATCGGGATGGCCTCGGCCCTGCGCTGGCTCGACGCGATCGGGATGGACGCGGTTCGCGCCCACGAGCAGCAGATCGCCGACTACGCGCTGGAGCGCCTGGTCGAGGTGCCCGGTCTGAAGGTCTTCGGCCCGCCCCGCGGCCCCGACCGGCTCGGCCCCGTCTCCTTCGAGATCGACGGCATCCACGCCCACGACGTCTCCGAGATCCTCGACCGCCACGGCGTCGCCGTCCGCGCCGGCCACCACTGCGCCCAGATCCTCATGGACCGCCTCGGCGTCGCCGCCACGGCTCGCGCCAGCTTCGGCGTCTACACGACGCCGGGCGAGATCGACCGCCTGGTCGACGGCCTCGAAGACGCCCGGCGCGTGTTCGGCCTCTAGCCGGACCCCTGGCTAGTCGATCACGATGACCTTCGATTTGCCGGCCTTGCAGGCGATGCCGGTCTCGGCGCTTTTCTTCGCGGCCACGGTCGCGTAGTAGGCGCCAGAGCCGAGCTTGGCACTGACGTCGATCGCCCACTTGCCGTAGGCAGCGCTTTCGGTCGAGCCGAGCAGCTTGTCGGGGCCGTTCTTTTCGCTCCACAGCTTCACCTTGCTGTAGCCCTTGCAGTAGCCGTTGCCGGAGCTGAGCTTGCCCGAGAAGGCGGGGTATTTGCCGCTGATCCCGACCGTGGTGTTGAAGGTTTCGTAGGTTCCGGCGCCGGCGGGCGCGGCGATCACGAGGGTGGCGAAGATGCTGAGCGCGAGAGCGGGGAGCACGGTGCGAAGACGAGACATCGGACCTCCAAGTCGGGTGAGTTTCGCGCCAGCCTAAGTCAGGCGACCGGCACCACGCTCGATTTCGCCGCCCTGCAGTTGCCTCGGTAGGTCGCTCTTACGTAGTAGGAGCCGGAAGGAACCGGGTTGCCGATCGGCGTCGTCCAACGACCCTTGCTGTTGCTAGTGCCCCGCTTGAGGACCCTGTCCGGACCCGGCCTGACCTTGTAGAGCTTCACGGTCCTGCGCTTCGCGCAGGACGCCTTCGGCGACTTCAGGGTGCCGTGGAAGGCGGGCAGTTTGAAGCTGACGACCACGGTCGTCCTGTAGCGGGTCGCGCCCGCGGCGGTGCTTTGCAGCGAGGCAATGGCGAGCAGAGCGACTACGAGCACAGCGGGCAGAGCACGGCGATTATGACGCAAGGCGACCTCCCAGTCGAAGATTGCCTGAGCACTCTATGAGCTTCCGGTGTTCCTTTGCCGTCCTCTGTCCGGCAAAGGAACACCGGAGCGCTTCGCTAGCCTCGATGTCCATGGACGAGCTCTACCGCGACCAGATCCTCGAGCACTACAAGCGGCCGCACAACTTCGGCCACCTCGACGATCCCGACCTCGAGTTCGAGGACACCAACCCGTTCTGCGGCGACGAGCAGCGCGTGACGATCCGCCTCGACGACGAGGACCGGGTGGCCGAGA
>JBFXEM010000373.1:0-3210 GCA_050180135.1 Solirubrobacterales bacterium
ATCGACCCGACCGCTGCCTCGGCCTCTTTCTCTGTCGATACCGTGGCTCCGCAGACGACGATCGACTCCACTCCCACCGGCACGATCGACATCGCCGCGGCCGCCTTCTCCTTCAGCTCCTCGGAGTCGGGCGCCTTCCAGTGCCGCCTCGACTCCAGCTCGAGCGAGGGGTGGTCGACTTGTGCCTCGCCTGCCTCACTCAGTGGTCTCTCGGAGGGCACCCACACCTTCGAGGTTCGAGCCATCGACGCCGTCGGCAACGTCGACGTCACGCCCGCGTCGGCCACCTTCTCGGTCGATACCGTGGCGCCGGAGACGACCATCGACACGAGCCCCCCGGGCACCATCGACGTGGCCGAAGCCGAGTTCGCCTTCAGCTCCTCGGAGGAGGGGACCTTCGAATGTCGCCTCGACTCGGTATCTGATGCGGACTGGTCGCTCTGCATCTCGCCGAGTTCGCTCTCCGGACTCTCCGAGGGCGAGCACAGCTTCGAGGTCCGCGCGGTCGATGCGGTCGGCAATGTTGACGAGACGCCGGCGGTTTCGACCTTCGCGGTCGACACCATCTCGCCGAAAACGGCGATCGAGCAGGGTCCCGAGGGCACGATCGACGTCGCCACGGCAACGATCGAGTTCAGCTCCCCCGATCAGACCGCCACTTTCGAATGTCACCTCGACTCCAGCTCCGGCTTGGACTGGAAAGAGTGCACCTCGCCGAGCTCGCTCACCGGCCTCTCCGAGGGCGAGCACACCTTCGAGGTCCGCGCCGTTGACCCGATCGGCAACACCGACCCGAGTCCCGCCTCCGTCACCTTCTCAGTCGACACCGTTGCCCCCGACACCGCCATCGACGTTGCCCCGGCGCCCAAGCTCGGCGTGACCGAAGCCTCCTTCGTCTTCAGCGCATCCGGTGCCGCTGGGTTCGAATGCCGCATCGACTCGGCAGCGGAGGACGCTTGGGCACCCTGCACTTCCCCGGTCGTACTCACCGGCCTCGCCGACGGGACCCACACCTTCGAAGTTCGCGCGGTCGATGCGGTCGGCAACACCGATTCGACCCCGGCCGTGACCATGTTCGCCGTCGACATCCCGGTCAATGGGGCCAAGCTCGCGGTGGCTCCGCTGACCGGGAAAGTCAGGATCAAGACGCCCGACATCAAACGCTTCCGGCCACTGACCGAGGGGGAAACGATCCCGGTCGGCTCGCAGGTTGACACGACCGAAGGCAAAGTCCGCCTCGTCTCCGCCAACCTTGCCGGTGAGCAGCAGCAGGCGTCCTTCTCGCAGGGGACCTTCAGCGTCGGCCAGAAGGCGGGCAGTGGACTGGTCGTCCTCAAGCTTCGCGGCAAGCTCGGCAGCTGCGCCGGAGAGGACGAAGCCGCCGCATCCGGTCGTTCGGGCCGCCGTCTCTGGGGCAGCGGCAAGGGCCAGTTCCGGACCACCGGGAGCTACGGGTCGGCGACGGTCCGCGGCACGGTCTGGTTCACCGAAGACCGCTGCGAGGGCACCTACTTCGAGGTGACCCGAGGCGTTGTCGGTGTGCGCGACTTTCCGCGCCACAAGACGGTCGCGGTACGCGAAGGGGAGAGTTACCTCGCGCAGAAGCCGGGCCGTTAGCGCAGCTAGGAGTCTGACCGCAACCATCGGGCCGATCGACGGCCGGGCGGTCACAGGATCGAACCTGTCGCCCCGATAAATCCAGAGCCGCCTGCGAGGCCTCGGGATCGGTGGGCTAGACCGGCCGAACCGGGATCGTCAGCTTGCGCGTCGCCGTCGCGCCCTCTGCGGTCGCGTAGGTGGCGGTGACGAAGATCTTGGCCTTGGCGCCGGCATTGGCTTCGAGGTACTTGCGGACGCTTTGCTGCAACTTCGAGCCGACCCTGAGCTTCATCGCGCCCTGCTTTCCCGCCTGCCAGTGGCTCGGGGTCTTCGGCCCCGGAAGGGTGCCGAAGGTCTTGGCGCCGATCTTCACCTTTCCCACGAGCGCCGGGCTCGGAGTAAGTCCCGGCGCCGATGACGACGGTTTCGCCGTCGGCCGCCGTGGTGATCGCGGTCGGGAGCGCGCATGGCGCCTCGGCGGTGCAGTTCGCGCTCGGAGTCGCGTAGTAGCTTTTCGCCGACGCGCCGACGCGCCGACGGGAGCCACGGCAAGGGCGAGCGCTACGAGGAGAGTCAAGCCGAGGCTTCTACCCATTCGACGACCCTCTCCATTCGAGTGAAGGCTGGTTCGGGTCAGGCATCTTCCGGCTCTCCGGCTGTTGACATCGGGGGCGGTGTTGCGGACCATGGCCGCACCGATGGCACTTCCAGACGGCTCGCAACTGTTCATCGGCGACGGCGGCCTGGAGACGGTGATGATCTTCGAGGAGGGGTTCGAGCTGCCGGAATTCGCCTCCTTCACTCTGCTGCGCGAGGAGGCCGGTCGCGCCGCTCTGCGCCGCTACTACGAGGGCTTCCTGGCGATCGCAGCCGAGTACGGCACCGGCTTCACCTTCGACCCGCCGACTTGGCGGGCGAGCGATAAGTGGGGCGCCGCGCTCGGATACTCGCCGGCACAGGTCGCCGACCTCAACCGCGAGGCGGTCGCCTTCGCGCGCGATTTGTGCGAGCGGGCGGCGGGGGAGGTACCGGTGGCGGTAACGGGCATGATCGGTCCCGAGGGGGACGGCTACAGCCCCGCTTCGCTCCTCTCGGCGACCGAGGCCGAGGAGTATCACTCCAAGCAGGTCGCCGTCTTCGCCGCAGAGGGGGTCGACTTGATCAGCGGCCTGACGATGACCTACGTCGAGGAGGCGGTCGGCATCGTTCGCGCCGCCGCCGCGGCCGGGCTGCCGGTCTCGGTCTCCTTCACGGTTGAGATCGACGGACGGCTGCCGAGCGGCGAACCGCTGCGCGAGGCGGTCGAACGCCTGGACGCCGAGACCGGCGAGGCGGCGCTCTTCCAGATGATCAACTGCGCCCACCCGACCCACTTCGCCGCCGAGTTGGCGGGCGAACAGGCTTGGCTGGGCCGGATCGGTGGCGTTCGCGCCAATGCCTCGCGCCGCAGCCACGCCGAGCTCGACGAGGCAGAGGAGCACGACAGTGGCGACCCAGAGGAGCACGGCGCCGAATACGCCGACCTGGCGACACTGCTCCCCGACCTGCGAGTGGTCGGCGGCTGCTGCGGCACCGACCAGCGCCACGTCGCCAAGATCTGCGCCCACCTTG
>JBFXEM010000374.1:0-3203 GCA_050180135.1 Solirubrobacterales bacterium
GGGTGACCACCGCGCGGCCGATGTTGGCATCGCCGGGGCGGGGGGTGAGGACGGAGGTCAGCTTCGGGTGCTGGGCGCGCTTGGTGGCGCCCTCGAGGGCGAGGGTGAGCTTGGGCTTGAAGGGGAGGCTCTGGCAGTCGGCGGCCTGATAGCGCGCGCTTCTGGGCAGGCCGAGGTCATCGGCAGGGCTGAAGGGGTCCGCACCGGAGCCGAAGATGCTCGCCCGCGCGGCCGTTGGGTCGCACGAGGTCGGGTTGAGGGTGAAGTTGGGACGGTCGACGAAGATCTGAAGGTCCCTCACCTTCAACGGGATCCCCTTGAGGATGTGGGGGATCGGATCGGAGGCGGCGCCGTCGACTTCGACTTCGCCGGTCGTCGGGTTGAGGTCGAGAGCAACCCGGGTGACCACGGTCCCGGCGTCGAAGGGGCCGGCGACGGCGGGGACGATCGCCGCGATCGAGAGCGGGTGCCCACCGTAGGGACCTGCCAGGTAGATCTGGCCGGGGACGTAGGTCAGTGCGGTGCCGACGCCGGCGCCGGCGATCACGTGCCCGATCTGCGAGGCAGCCGGGCAGCTGGGAGCGGCGAGCTCCTGGCGGCCGGTCCGGGCCTTTGCGGCCTCGATCGCCGCGTCAGAGCAGCGTGGAACGCCGGCGATCTTGCCGGTCACTCCGGGGGGAAGGACGGCGTCGAAGCGGGTGAGGTCCTGTTCGCCGTCGCCGCGGGTCAGGCGCATGTAGAAGGGGGAGTAGTGGGCGGCGGCATTGTTGAGCGAGCCAGCCTCGAAGCCGGGGTCAAACGGAGGCACCCCGCCGGCCGGGCAGGGGCCGCCACCGGGTCCCGAGCTGATCGAGAACGAGGAGGTCGTCTGCAGCGGGGCCGAGCCCGACCACGGGGTCAGGGTGGTGGTGGAGGCGTAGCTGCCACAGGTCGGCGGGGTGACCAGCGGCGCCCGCGGGCCCGAGCGCAGGTGCAAGGAGATCCGCGAGAGCGGGAACTGGGGGATCTCGTCGAAGCTGGTGCGGATCTGGCCGGTCGCTTCGTCGGTTTCGACTTTGCCGGCCTGCTTGACGAAGATCCCGAGCGCGGGGTCGCGGATCACCAGGTAGAGGGCGACCAGCGAGTCGAAGGGGTTCTCCGCGGCGGGGGTCGTGGTGGCCGGATCGTCCTGCTGGGCGAGGTAGAGGAACCCGCGCACCACCTTGTTTTCGAGGATCGGGGTTTCGGCTTCAAAGCTCCCGAGGGTCGAGGACTCCGGGCAGCCGCCGTTGGGCGGGGTCCCGGGTGCCTCGGCTTCGAACTGGGCCTTGGTGCAGACTCCCAGCCCTTCGGCCGCCGAGGGATTCAGCGTCACCCCTTTGGGCAGCGACATGACCACCCGTTTGATGTCCGAGTTGGCGGTTCCTTCCGGGTTGTCGAGGCCTTCGTCGTTGACCTCGACCTCGACGTCGAGGCCAGCCGAGGACTCCGCCGACGTGCTCGAGGGTCTCGCCTCCACCCGTGGGGAGAAGTCGAGTTCCCCGCACCCGTTGAGGCCCCGCGCATTGGGCGGTTCGGCGTCGTCGTGGGTCAGCGCCGAGCCTTTGACCCAGACGCCCGGGTTGAGCCAGGAGTCCAGTTCGTAGTTGGTCGCCAGCGGCCCGGTGCAGGCGCGCGGCAGGGTCAGGAAGGGACGTGGAACCACTCCCGCGGAGCAGGAGCCTCCTTTGATCAGGCAGACGCCCCGTTCAGCGTCGTGCACCGGGTCGGCGGGAACGCCCCAGATCTTCAGCTCGGAGTCGAAGAATTCGAGTGCCTGGGAGATGTTGGTGACCGAGGCCAGCACGTTGTAGGGGGGGAAGGGGCTGACCTTGAGATCGATGGTCACCGGCACTCCGGGGTAGACGCGGAAGCCGAGTTTGGCCACCGCCCCGGGAGGCGGAGCAAGGTTGTAGAGGGGGGTGGTGAGGGTCGGTTTGCCGATCCCGTCCCCGATCGTCAGTTTCACCACGCCGACGGCCGAGGCATCGGCGCACTCGGGGAGTTCTGGGAAGTTCACGACGCCGGTGAAGAAGTCAAGGGTCGAGCACGGCGGCACCGCGGTCGGGTTGCCGGCAAAGCCGGGGACCTGGAGGATTTCGAGGTCCTTGACCGCTTCCACGGGGAAGGTGCCGGCGGGGGTCGTTTCGGTGTTCACCGCGAGCCCGGTCGTCATCGCGAACGGGTGCGAGCCGGCTTTCAGCGCCACTTCGCCTTTGGGGCCCGAGAAGCTGACGTCGAATTCCGAGAGCCCGAAGGCCGCGCTCGCCGGGCTCGCCAGGCAGAGTGCGCTCAGGGCCGAGGCCATGAGACCGAGCGCCAGGCGCCTCATCGTCCCGCCCCCCGCCTCTTGTTGGCTCGCTTCTTGCTCTTGTCCTTCTTCTTGACGCAGTGGCCCTTCTTCCTGACCTGCCCCTTGCGACAGCGCGGCTTCTTCGCTGCTTCGTTGAGGTTGCCCGGCCCCTGGAAGACCGAGCTCGAGGGCGTCGGCGCCTGCGGCGCCGGGGCCGGGCTCTGGCAGGCTTCGCCTTCGCAGTGAGCCGGGAGCGGAGGCGGCGAGGGCAGGCCGCCGCCGACCCTGGCGTCGTAGATGTCGACCAGGCCGTAGTCCTGGCTGACCAGGCTGGAGAGCGTCGCGAAGAAGACGTCATCGCCGCTGGGGCTGGCATCGACGAATTCCGAGGCTTTCGCATCCTGGCCCGAGGAGATCAGGTTGATGCAGCCTTCGTTGCGGGGAAAGTAGGCGAGGTCGGTGAGATCGCAGGACCCTGCTCCCACGGCCTCCCATTGGTAGACGTCCTGAACACCATTGGTGTCGCGCGGGGAGAGCACGTCGGTCGATTCGAAGAAGACCCGGGACCCATCCGCCGCCAGCACCTTGGAGGCAAAGAGCTCCGTCGCCCAGATCGGCAGCTGGGCGGCGGCCCAGTAGTTGGACCCATTCCTCAGCTGCCGGCCCGCCGGCCGTGAGCCGGTCGGATTGCAGGAGACGCACGCAAGCTTGCCAGCGCCCGAGCTGGCGGCGGCATCATAGAGATAGACCTCGGCGTCAGCGGCACCGCTCTGGGCGTCGGCGTTGTCATAGCCGGTCGGCGAGCCGACCGACATGAAGGCCGCGTGTAGCCCATCGGGGGCGACGCGCGAGGTGCGGGTCAGCGGCTGCGGACTAATCGCCGAGTAGAACG
>JBFXEM010000375.1:0-3201 GCA_050180135.1 Solirubrobacterales bacterium
GGCCGGGGTCGCGAAGAGCAGGGTGGGCAGCTGCTCAGCCATCGTCGGCGAGCGCCGCGAGCAACGCCTCCGTGTCGAGTCCCTCGACGCCGACCAGCTTCTCGCGCGAGCGCTCACCTCGCAGGATCGTGACCCGGCTCGGCGCCACTCCGGCCCGCTTCGCGATCAGCTTGCAGAGAGCGCGGTTGGCCTTGCCGTCGACCGGAGGAGCCGAGACCCGGGCCGCCAGCACCCCATCGTCGACCCCGAGCAGCTCGTCGGCGTGACCGCGCGGCCGCAGGCGCACGGCGATTCGCGCCTGCGGCAAGAACCGGCCTCCTAGAGGCCGGCGGCGTCGGCCAGCAGGTCGACCTGGCCCGGGTCGTTGGAGCAGGGGAAGAGGATCAGCTCGTCGCAACCGACGCCCTCGAATGCGGCCAGGTAGCCCTGCACGGTCTCGGCGTCCTTGGCGGCGCTGTTGGCGATGAAGGCCGCGGTCTCCTCGCCGAGCCAGGCGTAGTAGTCCTCGAGGTAGGCGTTGGCGTTGGCCTCTGCCCCATCGCCGAGCGAGAAGTAGGCGAGAGCCTCGAGGCGGGGAGCTCCCTCGCGGCCGGCCTGCGACCACTGCTCCTTCACCTTCGCGGCCGCTTCGGCGAAGACTTCCGGCGGCGCGCCGCCGGCGATCCAGCCGTCGCCGTACTTGGCGGCGCGGGCGAAGGAAGCGTCGACGGCGCCGCCGACCAGCAGGGTCGGGCTGCCCACCGTGGCGGGACCAACGTGATCGGCCTCCCACAGCTCCCTGATCTTCCCCAGCATCTGGTCGATCGTTTCGCCGCGGCTGCCCATCTCGACCTCGGCCGTGGCGTAGTCGTCCTCGCGGCCGCCGATCCCGATCCCGAGGGTGAGCCGACCGCCGGAGAGTGCCTGCAGGCTGAGCGTCTGCTTCGCAATCGTGGCGGCGCTCTCGCGTAGCGGCGCCAACAGCACCGAGGTCGTCAGACCGATCCGCTCGGTCACCGCGGCGGCGGCGGCAAGCGCGACCAGCGGCTCGTAGTTGTTGTAAGCGATGCGGTCGATCGTGCCGAGGCTCTTGAAGCCGCGCGCCTCGGCGCGGCGGGCGAACTCGGTCAGCTGCTCGCCGGTCGTGCCCGGTATCGCGTTGGGAAGGCCGATCGATACGTCCATCTGCTGCTCCTTGGATGGGGGAAGGAAGGCTGTACCCAGCCTAGCCAACCCTCGCTGCGCTGCCAATCACTCGGGCAGCTCGGCGAAGAGGCGCTGCAGCGCCCGCCGCGCGTACTCGAAGACCGCTGGGTCGGCGCTGAGCCGGTAGCGCGAGTTGGCTCCCATGATCAGCGCGTAGAGCTCGAAGCCGAAGCGCCGCGGTTCCTCGACCCCGGCCGCCTCGGCCTGACCGACCAGCAGGGCCATCCAGGCGTCAAGCGTGGCGACGATCGCGTCGCGGACGGGGCCCGGCCGGTCGTCGAACTCGGCCGAGGTGGCGCCCCAAAAGCAACCGCCGGCATAGAGGTCGAGTCGATCGAGGTAGCCCTCCCCCATCGCGCGCAGCCGCGGGCCCCCCTCGGGTGCGAAGAGCGCCGGGGCGACGATGGCGGCCCGAAAGCGATCGGCGGCGGCCTCGATCGTCGCCAGCTGCAACTCCTGCTTGGAGCCGAAATGGGCGAAGAGGCCGCTCTTGCTCATCTTCAACTCGGCGGCGAGGCGGCCGATCGTCAACCCCTCCAGGCCCTCGACGTAAGCGAGGTCGACGGCGCACTCGTGGATCGCGGCGCGGGTCTGCTCACCCTTCGAGACCGACTGGGCGGTTGCGCTCACACCCGAAAGAATATAGAAAAAGCACGAACGTTCGTACAAAATGACGGCGTGATCGCCATTTCACCCCCGATGGGTGGGAAATGGCGATCACCGACTCGAGGGGGAACGATGAGCGAGTACGGAGTGAAGGAGATCGACTCGATGGAGGCGGTCTTCCGCGGCGCCTTCAAGCGGGCGCGGGCGGAGCTGGGGATCGAGTCGTTCGGGATGCAGGTGATCGACATGCCGCCCAACTACGAGCACTACCCCGAGCACGACCACACCCACGACGACCAGGAGGAGGTCTTCATGGTGCTGCGGGGCTCGGCCGAGATCGAGATCGACGGCGAGCGCTTCCCGCTCGACGACAACCACATCGCCAGCGTCGGCGTGCTGAGCAAGCGGAAGGTCTGGCCCGGTTCCGACGGCGTCCGCCTGGTCGTCCTCGGCGGCTGCCCGGGCAGGGCCTACGAGCCGCCCCCGATCAGCGTGCTCGGCGAGCCCGACCCGATGGCGGCCAGCTAGTCAAATAGGCTGGCCGAGTGTTCAAGAGGCTCTCGGCCCTAGCCGCCCTGCTGGTGCTCCTGGCGTTGCTGGCCGTGCCAGCGGGGGCGCCTGCTGCCGGCGTCGACGCCCAGCACGCCGAGGACGACGCGATCGTCGTCCTCTCCGGCGACGTCACGGTCCCGCCCGGCGAGAGCGTCGACGGCGTCTACATCGGCAGCGGCGACGCCACGATCGACGGGCACGTGGATGGCGACGTCGTCGTGCTCAGCGGCGACGTCCTCGTCCGCGGTCGGATCGACGGCGACCTCTTCACCGCCGACGGAACCGCCCGCCTGCTGCGCGGCGCCGAAGTCGGCGGCGACGTCCGCTACGGCGACGAGCATCCCAAACTCTCGCTCGACGCCCGGGTCAACGGCAACGTCGAGAAGGAGGACTGGCCCGACCTGGGCGGACTCGTTCCCTGGATCGGCGGCTTCCTCGTCTGGCTCGCGATCACCGTTTCGCTGGCGATCCTCGGGGTGCTCTTGATCTTGGTCGCGCCGCGCGCCGCCGACGCGCTCTACGCGCGCTCGCGCGAGCGGGTCGGGCCGACGATCGCGATCGGGATCGCGATCGCGATCGCCCTGCCTGTGGGCGCGTTCCTGGCCGCGATCACGATCCTCGGCCTGCCGCTGGCGATCGGGGTCGGACTGGCCCTGCTGCCGCTGGGCACGATCGCCTACGCGGTTAGCGCCTGGGCACTCGGCCGGCGGTTGCTGGGACCACCGCGCGATCGCATGCTCGCCTTCCTCGCCGGACTGGCGGTTCTGCGAGTGGCGGCGCTGGTTCCGTTCCTCGGCTTCCTGATCGCGCTGGTCGCGGTGGTGATCGGGCTGGGGCTGATCGGCGCCGCTATCGGCG
>JBFXEM010000376.1:0-3196 GCA_050180135.1 Solirubrobacterales bacterium
GCCGGACGCCGCCGCGGCCTGCGCGGACGTCGGCGGCGAACTGCCGGGAGCGCTGGCGCTGGCGGCCTTCGCGCAGGAGCCGGGGGTGGTGCTGGCGGTCGGGGACGAGTGGTCGGGGGACATTTCCAGCTATACGGGAGTTAACGCGTACAGCGTCGCCACGGTGTCTGCAGCATCAGATGTGAGTTCTGCCCTCTCCACCGAAACCAAGAAGTTCCGCTGCGTGCTCCCGCTCGTCGGCTGAGCCGATCGGCACGGCCCCCACACCCGTCCAGCCGGCCGCGTCCCATCTCTATTCTCAGCCCAGATGCGTACGCAGCCCGATCGCCCCGCCGGGGCCCGCGCGGCGCCTGCCGCTCTGGCGCTGGTCGCCGCCGCTCTGCTCGCCTTCCCGCTCGCCGCCGGCGCCGGCTTCCGCACCCACACTCCGGAAGCCGCCACGGCCAGCGCCGGCGACGCCCGCGTCCAGGCCCAGCGGGTACTCGACTACTGGACCCCGCAGCGGATGGCCGCGGCGCGCCCGCTCGACCTCGTCGTCGAGCGCTCCGGCAGGGCCCGGGTGCGAATCGGCGCCCCCACCCCGGCCCCTGCCGGTGCCAGCGCCAGCTTCGTCCGCGTCGACACTCCCGACGTCCTCCCCTACGCGGTCAACGGCCGCATCTTCATCCGCCGCGGCAAGCTCGCCGGCTTCTGCTCGGGGACGGCGATCAACAGCCCGACCCGCCAGCTCGTGCTGACCGCCGGCCACTGCGTCAACAGCGGCCCCGAAGACGGCCGCCGCGCCGTCTGGTCCAACTACCTGGAGTTCGTCCCCGCCTTCAGCGGCGGCGTCGCCCCGTTCGGCAGCTTCGTCGCCCAGGCCGACCGGATCTTCGCGCCCAAGCAGTGGACCAAGCACGGCAACCCCGACTACGACCTCGGCGCCTTCCTGGTCCGGCCCAACGCCGCGGGCGTCAATCTCGCCGACGCGGTCGGCGGCGGCGCCAGCATCGTCACCGGGCTGACGCGCGCCCAGAAGTTCTTCACCTTCGGCTACCCGGGCGAGACCACGCAGATGCAGAGCTGCCGGTCCAGGTACCTCGGCGACGACTCGCTCACCTTCCGCTTCCCCGGACCGCCGACCCTGGCGATCGGCTGCCGCTGGGCGCCCGGGGCGAGCGGCGGCGGCTGGCTGATCGGCGACGGCAGCCAGATCAACGGGGTCAACTCCTACCTGCGGGTCGAGGACAAGAAGCGCACCTACGGCCCCTACTTCGCCCCGGGCACGGTCGGCAAGCTGGTCCGCGGGCTCTGACCGGCGCCGCCGCGCTCAGGCGTCGAGCAGGCGCCGGTAGTAGCGGTAGTCGCGGCGGTCGGGCCGCAGGTTCGCGGCCAGCGCCAGGTGGTGGCGAGCACGGGCGGTCTGGCCGGTGTGCGAGAGCGCGCGGCCGAGGCAGAAGTGGGCGAAGTCGTTGACGTGGTGGCTCTCGACCACCGCCTCGAACTCGACCGCGGCCTTGGCGAAGCGGCCGCTGCGGTAGTAGGCGCGGCCGAGCGCCTCGCGGACCGAGGTCTTCGCGGGTTCGCGCCGCGCGGCCTCCGCCAGCGGCTCGGTGGCGTGCTCGAAATCGCCGTCTTCGAGCAGCTCGATCCCACGCCGGTACAGCGTGTAGGTGGGGACGGTGACCGACTCGGGAGCCATGTCGCAAATTGTAGGAGGCCCGTAAAGCGGCCCCAACGGCCCGGGGGTGCGTCTCAGAGCTTGCGAGCCTTGACGGCGGTGCCGTAGGCGCAGATCTCGGTCCAGGTGGTGCCGAGCTCGGAGGTGTCGAAGCGGAAGGCGAGGATCGCGTTGGCGCCCTTGCCCTCGGCCTCCTCGATCAGCCGTTCGGTCGCGTGCTCGCGGCCTTCGGCCAGCATTTTCGTCATCCCCTTCAGCTCGCCGCCGGCCAGGGACTTCAGCGAGGCGCCGATCTGGGAGCCGATGTTGCGCGAGCGCACGGTCAGCCCGAAGACCTCGCCGAACACCTCTTCGACCTCGTAGCCGGGCAGGTCGTTGGTGGTCACGATGATCACCCCGCCACCCTATCGCGCCTCCAAAAGTGGCCTCCTAGCAGGCCAAAAGAGGCGGCCTGCTACCCTTGACGGGTCGGGTTTGGCTCAACGCCACCCGAGAGGTTCCGTTTCCTCTGTGCGCTAGGCGCGTTTGGGGCTGCTGGATCTCCCTCACTCGCTGCACGTAAAGGAGCTCAGAATTTCTACGTCATTTGCCGATCTCGGCATTTCTGAATCAGTCGTGTCCGCACTCGCGGCGCGCGACATCAACGCCCCCTTCCCGGTCCAGGAGATGGTCGTCGCCGACGCCCTCGACGGGCATGACCTGCTGGTCCAGTCGCCGACCGGCTCCGGCAAGACGCTCGCCTTCGGGATCCCGATCGTCGATCTGATCGAGCCCGGCAACGGCGTCGGCGCCCTCGTCCTCGCCCCCACCCGCGAGCTCGCCAGCCAGATCGTCGACGAGCTCGACTCGATCTGCCGCGCCCGCAAGCTCAACATCGCCGCCGTCTACGGCGGCGTCGGCTTCGGCCCGCAGATCAGCGCCAGCCGCCGCGCCGACATCATCGTCGCCACCCCGGGCCGGCTCGAGGACCTGATCGCGCGCAACGTGCTCAAGCTCGACCAGGTCGAGATCCTCGTCCTCGACGAGGCCGACCGGATGCTCGACATGGGCTTCAAGCCCGCGGTCAACCGCATCGTCGGCCTGACCCCGGACGACCGCCAGACCCTCTTCTTCTCGGCCACCCTGGAGGGCGCGACCGGCCAGCTCGCCGCCGCCTACACCCACCAGCCCCGCCGTCACACCCAGACGCCGAAGGTCGACGAGAAGGCCGACATCGAGCACAGCTTCGTCCACGTCGGCTCACCGGCGGAGAAGATGGACCTGCTGGTCGGGCGCCTGCGCGACTCCGAACGCGGCCGCACGCTCGTCTTCGTCCGCACCAAGCGCGGCGCCGACCGCCTCGTCAAACGGCTGCGCAAACAGTCGCTGGAGTCGGTCGCGATGCACGGCGACAAGAGTCAGAGCCAGCGCGAAAAGGCGCTCGCCCGCTTCGAGCGCGGCGACGTCGACACGCTGATCGCCACCGACGTGGCCGCCCGTGGCATCGACGTCGCCGGCGTCACCCACGAGAACAACTTCGACGCCCCCGGCGACCAG
>JBFXEM010000377.1:0-3163 GCA_050180135.1 Solirubrobacterales bacterium
CTGATCGTCGAACGGCCCACCCGCGCCGACCGCGTGCCCAAGCGCGTGGTGCTGGTGATCGGCGCCGGCGCCGGCGGCCAGATGGTCGTCCGCGAGCTGCAGCTCAACCCCAAGCTCGGCTCGACCGCGATCGGGTTCATCGACGACGACCCGCGCAAGCGGGGGATGCGGATGCTGGGCCTGAAGGTTCTGGGCTCGACCGATGAGATCGCCTCGATCCTCGACGAGACCAAGCCGGCCGAGGTCGTGATCGCGATCCCCTCGGCGCCGGGGACGCTGCGGGCCAAGGTCGTCGCCGCCTGCCGCGAGCGCGAGATCCCCGTCCGCACCCTGCCGACCGTGTTCGAGCTGCTGCGCGGTGGCGTCCAGCTCAACCGCCAGCTGCGCGAGGTGCGGGTCGAGGACGTGCTCGGCCGCGACCCGATCGTGCGTGAGCTCGACCGCGTCGGCGCCTACCTGCGCGACCGCATCGTCCTCGTCACCGGCGCCGGCGGCTCGATCGGCTCCGAGCTCTGCCGCCAGATCGCCCAGGTCGGCCCGAAGCTGCTGGTCCTGCTCGACCACGCCGAGGACAACCTCTTCCAGATCGATCGCGAGATGGTCGAGGAGCGGCACTTCACCAACGTCGAGTCGGTGCTCGCCGACTGCAAGGAGCCGCACCGGATGCTGGAGGTGATGCAGCGCTTCAAGCCGGACGTCGTCTTCCATGCCGCCGCCTACAAGCACGTGCCGCTGATGGAGGCCAACCCGCTGGAGGCGGTCCGCAACAACACGATCGCGACCCGGATCACGGCCGAGACCGCCGCCGCCTCCAAGGTCGAGCGCTTCGTGATGATCTCGACCGACAAGGCGGTCAACCCGCAGACGGTGATGGGCGCCTCGAAGGCGATGGCCGAGTGGATCGTCGAGTCGGCCGGCCACAACCACCCCGGCACCCGCTTCGCCTCGGTCCGCTTCGGCAACGTGCTCGCCTCCTCGGGCAGCGTCGTCCCGATCTTCCGCAGCCAGATCGAGCGCGGCGGCCCGGTCACCGTCACCCACCCGGAGATGACCCGGTACTTCATGACGATCCCGGAGGCGGTGCAGATGGTGATCCGCGCCGGTGACATCGGCGCCGGCAAGGGCGAGGTGTTCGTGCTCGACATGGGTGAGCCGGTGAAGATCGTCGACCTCGCCCACAACATGATCCGGCTCGCCGGCTACGAGCCCGAAAAGGACATCGCGCTCGAGTTCACCCAGCCCCGCCCCGGCGAGAAGCTGCACGAGGACCTCTTCGACGCCTCCGAGCAGCCGCAGGCGACGGCGGCGCGGCGGATCAACCGAGCGGTGCGAACCACACCGCTGGACGCGGAGTGGGTCGAGTCGACCCTGAACGCGCTCGAAGGGCTCGTACTGGCCGGCGATGAGGCTAATCTGGCCGAGCGAGTGGTGGAGTTGATCTCCGCACGGGGTGGCGACTCGGCGAGGGTCGCATACGACGAGTAGCCTCTCGCAGCCACTTGGGTCACGCGATCGAACAAATCGGCTCCTACGCCGGGCTGGCGGCTTTCCTAGGGCTCGGCGTCTTTGCGCTGCTCTCGTTCACGCAGGCGCGTGACATCCGCCGCCTACGCGAGTGGGCCGGCTCCGCGCCCGAGCGCGACGCCGATCGCAAGGAGACGACCTCGACGATTGCCGCCCAGCGGGCCGAGGAGCTGCGGGCGCTGGAGGAAGCGCGCACCGCCGAGCACGCGGCCGTCACCCAGCGCGAGACCCGGCGCCAGCGACGCGAGGAAGGCCTGCCCGAACTGACCCGCCGCGAGCGGATCGGCGGCTTCTTCTCCCGCCTCGGCGAGCGCCTCGCCGAACCGCGCTGGCTGGTCGTGCTGTTCGTCGTCTTGGTGTTGATCGTGGCCGGCGTCGGCTACGCGCTGCTGAGCGGCGGCGACGAAGAACCCGCCAACGGCAAGAGTGGCAAGGTGGCCGTGGCCAAGGTCAAGCCCGGCGAAGTCGAAGTTGCAGTGCTCAACGGCACCGCCACCGCCGGCCTCGCCGCCACCTACGGCGACAAGCTCGAGAAGAAGGGCTACGAACTCGGCCGCGTCACCAACTCCGAAGAACCGGCCGAAACCAGCGTCGTGATGTTCGCTCGCGGCCACAAACCGGAGGCCGAGAAGGTCGCCAAGGCCCTGCAGATCTCCGACCTGCGGTTGATGACCGGCAGCATCGAAACCGACTCCGATGGGGCCGACGTCGCGGTGATCATCGGCGAGGACGATGCCGCCGAAGCGGGTTAGCGGCTCCGCCGCGGCCGTCGTCTTCGCCCTGCTGGTCCTCGCCACGGTCGCCGCCTTCGCCTGGTCGCAGAAGCAGAAGCGCGAGCCGCTGATTCTCGACCGGGCCACCTTCGTCGCGACGCCGATCCTGCACCCGAAGAACCCGGCCCACGCCTTCACGCCCAACGGCGACTGCCACTACGACCGCATCCGCATCCGCTTCCGCACTACCCAGTCCGACGACGGGACCGTGCAGGTCATCCGCCCCGGAGGCAAGGTCGTGATCACGCTCGCCCGCGACGAGTTCCTCAAGCGCTACAAGTTCCACACCTACTTCTGGGACGGCGGCCAACGCGGCGGCGGCATCGCCCGGCCCGGCCGCTACAAGCTGCGGGTGACCCTGCTGGGCCAGGACCGCGTCCTGGTGCCGCCGGGGACGATCCGCCTGCACCGCGCGAGCGAGACCAAGCGCTACCGCTGCAGCTCCGGCGCCGGCGGCCTGGCTCCGGTCAAGGGCGCGGAGCAGGCGCCTTGAGCGACGTCCTCGCCGGCGCCGGGGTCGTGCTCGCGGCGGCCGCGGCCGCCGCCGCGATCCTGCTGCCGGCCGGCCGCGGCCGCTCGCTGGCGATGCTGGCGGCGATCGTCCTCTTCCCGGTCCTGATCCTCGGCGACCAGTGGCACACCCACCAGATCGTCGACCTCCGCCACAGCAGCGGCCGCATCGCCGCCCTCGCCCTGGCCGGCATCGTGGCTGTCGCCGCGCTCGCCTACCTCTTCCGCCGCTGGCCGATCCTCGTCCCCCTAGCCATCGTCGCCGCCCTCCCCTTCCGCGTCCCCCTCACCGCCGGCGGCGACACCGCCAACCTCCTAGTCCCTCTCTATCTCGTGATCGCAGGAGCGGTAATCGC
>JBFXEM010000378.1:0-3162 GCA_050180135.1 Solirubrobacterales bacterium
GGTGTCGAAGCTGCCGTCCTCGCGGCGGAACTTCATCAGGTTGAGTGAAGCGAGGTTGCAGGCCGAGTCGTCGACGTGCATGTACTCAGAGCAGGGGTTGGAGGCGTTGATCCGACCCGACTCCGGACAGGTGTGCCAGCGGTTGATGATGGTGTCGTACTGCACGCCCGGGTCGGCGCAGCGCCAGGCGGCCTCGGCGATCTGGTTCATCAGCTCGCGCGCGTCCAGCGTTTTCGTCGTCGAGCCGTCGGTCCGCGCCTTCAGCTCCCAGTCCGCGCCGGCCTCGACCGCCTCCATGAACTCGTCGCTGACGCGAACCGAGTTGTTGGCATTCTGGTACTGGATCGAGGTGAAGCCCTCGCCGTCGATCGACATGTCGAAACCGGCCTCGCGCAGGGCTTCGGCCTTCTTCTCCTCGTCGGCCTTGCACCAGATGAAGTGCTCGATGTCCGGATGGTCGACATCGAGCACGACCATCTTCGCCGCCCGCCGCGTCTTGCCGCCGGACTTGATCGTCCCGGCCCAGGCGTCGGCGCCGCGCATGAAGGAAACGGGGCCGCTGGCGGTGCCGCCCTTCTGCAGTGGCTCCATCGAACCGCGGATGTTGGAGAGGTTGATGCCGGAGCCGGAGCCCCCGCGGAAGATGTTTCCCTCCTTGGTGTTCCAACCGAGGATCGACTCCATCGTGTCCTCGACGCTCAAGATGAAGCAGGCCGAGCACTGCGGCGTCTCCTCGAAGCCGACGTTGAACCAGACCGGCGAGTTGAAGGCAGCCTTCTGGTTGAGCAGGATCGAGGTCAGCTCCATCTCAAAGGCGTCGGCGTCGTCCTCGGAGGCGAAGTAGCCGCCTTCCCGACCCCAGTTGGAGATGGTGCCGGCGACGCGGCCGATCATCTGTTTGACCGAGCTCTCGCGCTCGGGGCTGCCGAGCTGCCCGCGGAAGTACTTCTGGGCGACGATGTTGGTCGCGTTCTGGGACCAGCTCTTGGGGAACTCGACCCCGCGCTGCTCGAAGGCCGGACTCTCCGGATTTCCGATCACCGCATCGCGGATCTCCCACTCGATCTGGTCGAAAGGATGCACGCCGGCAGCGGAGAACCGCCGCTCTATCGAGAGGCCCCGCAGACCGTTTTTGGGACTGGCAGTGGCGGTCTTGGACATCGAACTACTCCTCTCGCAGCGACTTTCAGGGGTAACAGAGGAGGATTGCTCCTAGGTCGGACAGAACTCGCGCCGATACGCGCAAGGAAGGGGCAAACTAACGGCGCGTCGCTGAGCGAAAATCGTCCCCCCATTGTGACAGCCCGCAATTTCGGGAAAGGCCCTTCGCGCTACGCTGCGGAGCATGGTGGATGACCTGCGCAGGGGAGCCGAGCGGATGGGGGAGCGCGCCAGCGCCGCCCGCGACGCGATGGGCGACCGCGCCAGCGCGGCAAAGGAGGCCACGGCCGAGGCGATCGCGGCGGTCAAGCCGAAGCTCCGCGGCAGCTCCCACAAGTGGGCCTTCTTCGTCTCGCTGGTTCTCGGTGTCGTCCTGATCCTGGTCGCGAAGACGCCGAAGGCGACCCTGGCGGTAGCGATCTACGCGGTCAGCCTCTCGGCCTTGTTCGGCACCTCGGCGCTCTACCACGGGGTCAACTGGACGCGACCGCAGGTGCGGATGTGGATGCGCCGACTCGACCACTCGATGATTTTCTTCCTCATCGCCGGCACCTACACGCCGTTCGCGCTGCTGGTCCTCAACGGCACCCTTGGGATGGCGATCCTCGTCGTCGTCTGGATGGGCGCGATCGCCGGCGCGATCGTCGAGACGATCTGGATCGACCACCCGAAATGGGTCTCGGCGCTGATCTACATGTCGCTTGGCTGGGTCGCGGTCGTCGCCTTCCCCGACCTCTGGTCCTCGCTCGGAGTCGGCGGTGCGGCGCTGGTGGTTGCCGGTGGCCTCCTTTACACGGCCGGCGCCGTCGTCTACGCGATCCAGCGGCCCGACCCCAGCCCGACGATCTTCGGCTACCACGAGGTCTTCCACCTGCTGGTCATCGCCGCCGCCGTCGCCCACTTCTCGGCCGTCGCCTTCTTTGCCCTCCCACATGCTTGATCGGAGCCCCATGCCCAGGCCTCTCGTCCTCGCCCTGCTTGCCCTGACGCTGTTGTTTGCCGCGCCCGCCCTCGCGCAGGCTTCCTGGGGATCGATCGCGATCAACCCGGAAACGGGGAAGACGGGGATCGCCAGCGGTAAGGCGACTGCCCAGGCCGCCAAGAACGCGGCCAAGAACCGTTGCGGCGACCCGCACTGCAAGTCGGCGCTCTGGGTCTTCAACGGCTGGGGCGCGGTCGTCCAGAAGAAGAACGGCGTCTACATCTCCGCCCTCGGCACGACCAAGGCCAAGGCTTTCACCAACGCCCGCAAACGGGCGCACGAAAACGGCGCCCGCTCCATCGCCTCGGTCTTCAGCGGCCTCAGCTAAGCCGCGACCGCCAGCTCCTCGACTTCGGAGACCAGCTCGGCCAACAGCTCGCCGAGCTGTTGGGACTGCTCGGAGCTGAGTTCGAGCCGTCCGTCGCTGTAGTGGTCGGCCGCGCGGGAGACCGG
This sequence comes from Solirubrobacterales bacterium, assembly GCA_050180135.1. Taxonomy (GTDB): domain Bacteria; phylum Actinomycetota; class Thermoleophilia; order Solirubrobacterales; family 70-9; genus VAYN01. Next base: position 2,597 of record JBFXEM010000378.1, read on the forward strand.
CAGCTCGGCCTCCACCACGCGGCCACCGAGGGCGCCGAGCACCTTGCGCGCCTCGGCCTGCGCCCAGACCGCTCCGAACATCCCGGTCGAGGCGCCGATCGCCGCTGCCGGCTTGCCGTTCAGCGCGCTCTTGCCGGCCGGCCTGGAGATCCAGTCGAGCGCGTTCTTCAGCTGCCCGGGCAGCGAGTGGTTGTACTCCGGGGTGGCGATCAGCACCGCGTCGGCGGCGCGCACCGCCTTGCGCAGCTCCTCGACCACCGCGGGCGTGCCCTCCGCTTCGACGTCGGCGTCGTAGGGGGGGATCTCCCGCAGCCGCTCGTACTCGATCAGCTCCGCCCCGGCGGGCAGCCGCTCGGCGGCTGCCCGCAGCAGGGCGCTGTTGAGCGAGTCCCGGCGCAGGCTTCCGGATATGCCCAGGACCCGCATCGCTACTCGGCCTCCGCTACGAACTGCAGCTCGACCTCGATCGCGACCTCGTACTCGAGCGCCTGGCCGCCGCTGGGCAGGTCGGCGGTCCAGTTGAGACCGAACTCGCGCCGATCCACATCGGTCGCGAGCGAGAGGCC
>JBFXEM010000379.1:0-3161 GCA_050180135.1 Solirubrobacterales bacterium
ACCAGGAGGAGTCGACGAAGGTGTCCATCGTGTCGGTCTCGCGGCGGGCCGGGCCGCCGCAGCGCGGGCACTCGGTCGCGACCCACTCCTCGGCCGCCGCCAGCGGGCTCTTCCCCTGCGGCGCGTAGTCCTCGACCTCGGGCAGCTCGACCGGCAGCTGCGCGTCGGGGACGGGGACGATCGCCGGCTCCCCGCCCTCGCCACATGCCTCGCAGTAGACGACCGGGATCGGCGCCCCCCAGTAGCGCTGCCTCGAGACCAGCCAGTCGCGCAACCGGTAGTTGACCGCGGTCGAGCCGCGGCCCTCCTCGCCCAGCCAGGCGACGATCTCCTCGTAGACCTCGCGGTTGCCCTTGCCGTCGAAGCGACCGGAGCCGGTCATCGGGCCGTCGCCGGGGTAGGGCAGGCCCTGCTCGTCACGGGCGCTCTCGGGGTCCTCCCCCTTGATCACCCGAACCACCGGCAGCCCGAACCTCTGGGCGAATTCGTAGTCGCGCGAGTCGTGGCCGGGGACCGCCATGATCGCTCCGGTCCCGTACTCCATCAGCACGTAGTCGGCCACGTACATCGGGATCGACTCGCCGTTGACCGGGTTGACGACGGAGCGCCCGAGCGCGACGCCGGTCTTCTCGCGATCCTCGGCGCCGCGCTCCTGCGCCGACTCGCGGCCGATCCGGTTGACGTACTCGCGCACCTCGGCCTCGGCCGGCGTCCCCTCGACCAGCCGCATCAGCTCCGGGTGCTCGGGCGCCAGCACGAAGAAGGTGGCGCCGAAGAGGGTGTCGGGGCGGGTCGTGAAGACCGGGAAGTCGAGGTCGACTTCCTCGCAGCGGAAGACGACCTGGGCGCCTTCGGAGCGGCCGATCCAGTTGCGCTGCATCGTGATCACGTTCTCCGGCCAGGACTCGAGCGCCTCGAAGTCGGCCAGCAGGCGGTCGGCGTACTCGGTGATCTTGAAGAACCACTGCCAGAGCTTGCGCTGGATCACCTCGGTCCCGCAGCGCTCGCAGCGGCCGTCGACGACCTGCTCGTTGGCGAGCACCGTCGCGTCCTTCGGGCACCACTGGACCGGCGCCTCGGTCCGGTAGGCCAGCCCCTGCTCGAACAGCTGCAGGAAGATCCACTGGGTCCAGCGGTAGTACTCGGGGGTGTGGGTGGCGAGCTCGCGCGACCAGTCGATCGAGATGCCCCACTCGCGGAACTGGCGCTGGAAGGAAGCGATCGAGCGCTCGGTCGCGACCCGCGGCGGCTCGCCGGTCTTGATCGCGTTGTTCTCGGCCGGCAGCCCGAAGGAGTCATAGCCCATCGGGTGAATCACCTCGAAGCCGTGGCGGCGGCGGAAGTGGGCGATCGCGTCGCCGACCGCGTAGCACTTGAGATGGCCGACGTGGGGCTCGCCCGAGGGGTAGGGCAGCATCTCCAGCACGTAGGCCTTCGGCTTCTCGGCGTCGAAGCCGGGCTGGCCCGGGTTGGCGACCTCCCAGGTCTTCTCCTCGGCCCAGACGGCCTGCCACTTGGACTCGATCGCCCGCGGCTCGTAGGTGGCGCGCTCCTCGCTCATCAGCAGGCGATCTTATGGAGTGGCGGTTTTGTTCGACCCCTTCGAGCGAAGTCGACACGGCGCCGTGCTCAGCGGCCCGATTCCCATTCGGGGAAGACGACCGGTTCGGAGACCGGCGAGAGCGCCTCGAGGATGTGGGGCCAGACGTAGACCTCGATCGTCGCCGCCAGCAGCAGGACCGGGATCGCGATCAGGACCGTGACCAGGGTCGCCGCCAGCAGCTGGTTCCACTCGCCGCGGCGGCTGGCGATCAGCCAAGCGGCGAGCGGCAGGAACAGCGCCGTCAGCTCCGGCAGCGCGTGCGGGAGCACGCTGAGGATCAGCTCGAAGCGGGTGATCTGCAGCTGGTAGGCGATCGTCGAGCCCTGGAAGCCGAGGTAGAGCGCCTGCGTGCAGAGCGAGAAGAGGGTGACGGCGGCGACGAAGAGGATCGCGAACTCGCCCGCCTTGACGTGGATCCAACGCGAGAACCCGGTCCGCTGGGCGGCAGCGATCGGCATCGAGGCGCCGGCGATGAAGCCGGCGATGCAGGCGGTTCCGTGCAGAGCGAGGACGAGCGAGTTGCGCCAGAGGATCGGCAGCAGGTCGTCGGGCTCGGAGGGGTAGGTGAAGCCGGCCAGGTGGATCGGCGTCAGGTCCGGGGTCAGCAGCCCGGCGACGACCCAGGTGGCGGCGAGCAGCGAGAGCGCGATCGCGAGGCTGAGCGCGACCCAGCCGCGCAGCACCCCCCAGGGGCGCTCGCTCCAGGCATCGAGGGTCTCGCGCGTGTCCTGCATCCCGTGCGAGAACACGTGCTCGTTGACGGCGCTCATCCTTCTCTCATCGGCAGGCGCCGACGGCGGATTGAGAGAGCCGACCGATACCTAAGAAGAGTTGTTTAGCATCACCATTACTTGGTAGAAAGGGCCCATGCGGCGACGTCTGGAGGGCGCATCGATCGGGTTGGCGGCGGTTGCGCTGCTGGCGCTGCTCTCCCTCTGCCCGGCAGGCGCCACCGCGCAGGCGCCCTCCCGCTACGCCTTCGCCGATACCTGCCAGACGCTGCAGGCCGGCGCCGGTGCCGTCACCCGATTGGGCCTCGGCTACGCGGTTGGCGGCGGCGCCGGACAGCCGTTCTTCATGAAGGCATCGGGGCTCGGCAGCTACCTGCTCCAGGGTGCCGACGGGAAGTTCCTCGCGACCGGCTCGATCGGTCCGCTCGGCAACGCCACCCTGGCTGCCGCGCAGCCGGGGCCCGCCGCCGATTGGGCGCTGCGCGAAGCCGGCGAGGGCCTCACTCTGAGCAACGTCGCCACCGGGCGTGCGCTCGCGCTCGCCGGCGACGGCCGTCTGATCCAGACGAGCGGCCAGGGCGCGGTCTTCGTGCCGCGCGCGGCCGACGGCTGCGCCAGCTTCCCGGAGATCGGCCTGGAAGCGAGCGGGACGCCGTGGACCGGCCCCACCCCCTACGGCGAAGTCGTGGGCACGATCGACGGCCACAACCACGTCACCGCCTACGAGTTCCTCGGGGGCGATGCCCACTGCGGCGAACCGTGGAGCCGCTACGGGGTCGAGGCGGCCCTGGTCGACTGCCCCGACCACTACCCGAACGGCGCCGCGG
>JBFXEM010000380.1:0-3160 GCA_050180135.1 Solirubrobacterales bacterium
CATCTCCACCTGGAAAATCACCGCGATCGGCAAGACCGCGCACCCGACCGAGCCCGAGCACGGGATCAACGCGGTGACCAAGATGGCGAAGCTGGTCGCCGCCGTCGACGAGGGCCGGCTGGAGCTGCCGCCGGGCGACTCGCAGTGGTTCGAGCCGCGGGTCACCACCAACGGCATCCGCACCCGCCCCGGCGGCGGCTGGGCGATCCCGGGTCGCTGCGACGCGGTGCTCTCGATCCTCTCGCCTCCCGGGGCCTCGCTGAACGAAGTCCGCGACGCCGTCGACGCCTTCCTGCGGATGCTCGAGCGCGAGGACGGGGAGGTCAAGTTCGAGCGCAAAATCCTGCCGATGGGCGCCGGCCGGCTCTGGCTGCGGCCGGGTGAAGTCGACCCCGCGCACCCCGGCGTCAAGGCGCTCGAGGAGGCGATCCGCGAGCACGGCTCCAAGGACCCGATCGTCCGCAAGTTCAACGGCGGCTGGGTTGACGCGGTCGAGCTGATGCGCCCCGACGGCAACGGCTTCGACGCCCCGGCGACGATCACCTTCGGCCCCGGCGACTTCGAGCTCGCGCACACGGTCGACGAGCACATCCCGATCGCCGAAGTCGCCGAAGCGGCGGAGATCTACGCGTCGGCAACCCAGACCCTGCTCAGCTAGGCCAAGGAGAGAGTGATGACCAAGAGTCCCACGAGCCGCGCAGTCGCCGCTTTCACCGAGGTTGCCGCCGGGCTCAAAGACGTCGAGAAAATCGACGACCTGCTGGTCGACGTCGCCCGTCAGATCAGCAAGCTGATCGGCGTCGACCGCTGCAGCGTCTTCCTCCGCGACGAGCGCGAGGACCTCTTCCGCGGCTGCGTCTCACGCGGCAAGGACGGGGTCAAGGACGAGGAAATCCGCCACTGCCTGGCGGGGATTCCGGCCGACCGCGTTACCCGCGAGGCGCTGCGCACCCACGAACCGGTGATCGTCGCCAACGCCCGCAGCGACAACCGCATGGTCAAAGCGACGGTGCGGCGCTGGAAGGTGCGCTCGGTGATGTCGGTGCCGATGATCGTCGGCGAGGAGACGATCGGGCTGATGATGCTCGACGACACCGACAGCCAGCACGCCTTCACCGAGGCGGATGCCGAGGCGGCGCGCTGCTTCGCCTCGCTGGCCGCGGTGGCGGTGGCGCAGACCCAGCAGCAGCTCGAGCTCGGCTCGAAGCTGGCGGTCGCCGGCCGCCAGGTGCAGTCGCTGCGGCGGGCCACCGCCGTCGACGAGCGGCTGACCGAGCTGGTGCTGGAGGGCAAGCCGCTCGGCGACCTGCTCGGCACCCTCTCGGAGCTGTTGCTGAAGCCCTGCGCGATCTTCGACGAAGACGGCAACCGGGTCGTCACCGCCCTGCCCGACGGGGCCGACGAGACCGCGGTGCCGCGCCTGCTGGAGCCCGCGTTCGCGAGCAACCCGGAGATCCGCCGGGCGCTGGCCGAACACGACGGCAGCCGCGTCTTCGTGGTCGGCCCGCTGCCGCGGGCGAACCTGCTGCGCCGCCACGTCGTCGCCCCGGTGATGCTGGGCGACGAAGTCTGGGGCCGGCTGGTCGTGATGGAGCACAAGGCCCGCTTCAACGGCGGCGACATGATCGCGGTGCGACGCGCCGCGGCCCTGATCGCACTCCAGGTCAGCGCCGACCGCAGCGCGGTCGAGGCCGACTGGAACGCCGGCTCCTCGCTGGCGGCCGAGCTGCTCGGCGGCGCTTCCGACAGCGAGACCGTGCAGCGGCGGGCCGAGCGCCTCGGCATCGACCTCGACGCGCCGCGGGTGGTGATGCTGGCGGCGGCCCGCTCCGAATGCGAGGATGACGCCCCCGACTTCCGGGCGCTCGCCTCGGCCTTCCACAGCGTCGCCCCGCAGCTGCGGGTGCAGGTGACCGCGGTGGGCGGCGCCGTCGCGGCGCTGGTCGAGCTGCCGGCCGACGGCGGCGCGGCCGAGCGGGCGGGCGCCTACAAGGACGTGTTCGAGGCGGTCCGCGACCACCTCGACCCGAGCCTGATCGTCGGCGTCTCCTCGGTCTACTCGACCCGCGAGGGCTACCGCACCGCGCACCGCGAGGCGCGCCAGGTGGTCGAGTGCATCCGCCGCTTCTCGCCGATCGGCGGGCCGGCGCTGTTCACGGCCGACGAGCTCGGGATCGGCGCCCTGCTGCTTTCCAGCTCCGACAGCGAAGCGGTCTCCAGCTTCGCCGAGGAAACGGTCGGCGAGCTGGTCCGCGAGCACTCGAAGGCGGACCTGCTGACGACGCTCTGCTCGTTCTTCGAGAACATGGGCAGCATCCGCGGCTCGGCCGCGGCGCTCGACGTCCACGAGAACACGATCCGCTACAGGCTCTCGCGGGTCGAGGAGCTGACCGGACTGGCGATCATGCACGACCCCGACGCCCAGCTCCGCGCCCGGCTCTCGCTGCTGGTGCTGATGTTGAAGGGTCGGCTCCCCAACGGCCTCGCCTCCCCGGCCCCGGTCGACGCCCCGGTCGCCCTCCAGGTCATCGACGCCGCCGCCTAGCCCCAGCCCCCGCCGGGTGATCGCCATTTCGCCCCCATCGGGGCGAAATGGCGATCACACCCTTCGTCGCCGCGCGTTTGGAGGAATGCAAGCGGCCGCGCGAGCCGCTCGCCCGCGGCTGCTCGGCACGACCTAGTCTCGGGAGGTGCCGAGGGTTCACCTGTTGGGAGTGGGTGCGACTTCCCTCTCCAGGGAGGGTCGCGACGCGCGCTGGTTGGCGCACGACGCGGTTACGGCGGCGCTCGCCGACGCTGGGCTGGAAGGGCGTGACGTCGACGCCCTCGCCGTCGCCTCCGGCGAGGGAGCGGCCGTGCTCGGCTGCCAGGAGGCGATCGGCCATCCGGTCCACTCGACCGACTGCGAGCGGGCCCACGGCGCCCTCGCCCTGCACGCGGCCTGGACGGCGGTGGCGACGGGGGAGAGCGACGTCGTCGTCTGCGTGGGCTCCGACCCGGCGCCGGTCTTCGGCGCCGGCACGGTTCCGGTCGAGGCGCTCGCCGCCTCGGCCCGCCTCTATATGCGCGAATCCGGCGCCACCGAGGAGCACCTGGCGCTGGTCGCGGCCAAGAACCGCGGCCACGGGGCAGCCAACCCGCGGGCGCTGGTGCGGCGCGC
>JBFXEM010000381.1:0-3156 GCA_050180135.1 Solirubrobacterales bacterium
TTGACGCTGACGGTCAACCCCGCCAACTCGGCCGCCTTTGCGCGGGCGCTGGAATCGCGCCCCGACCTTGGCCCGGCGACGGATCGGACCCTGACCGAGGTCGCCAAGTCCCGCGGCCTGGGCTTCGAGCAGGTCTGTCTCGTCCCCTGGGAGGCAGGGATCGGTGAGCGCCGCGGCAAGGCGGCGATTTCATTTGGCGAGTCGATGGAGCAGATCCGGCGCATCGCGAGAAGCGGCCGGCGTGACTTCAAGGACTTGGTCGGCGACATCATCGTGATCTCCGACATCCCTGATCGACTCCGTCGGAAGGGCCGGGCGGGTGCTGGGCAATTGGGGAGCGTGCGCGAGCTCTTCCGCGCGGCGCGCTCATACCAGCAACAGTGCATGGTTGAGGGCCGCTCGCCGGCCCTGGCGGAGTTCCTCCAGGAGCTGACGCTGTACTCGACCGACACGCGCCGCTCCGCCTCCTCCCTGGCGCTCGGCACGGTGCACGCCGTCAAGGGATTGGAGTTCGCCCACGTCTGGGTCGCCGGGCTTGACGAGGGAGTAATGCCGTCCACGCGTGCCCTGCAGGAGGGCCGCACGGAAGAGGAGCGCCGCCTCTGCTACGTAGCGTTGACCCGCGCCAGGGAGAGCCTCGTGATGTCGAGCTGTGCTCGGCGCTGGGGCAAGCAGGTGAAGATCTCGCGCTTCGTTGCTGAGGCTGGCCTCTAGTACCGGCCCCGAGCGGGCCGCCTAACTCACACCAACCTGCGGCGCCGACCTGGCCGGCGCCGGCGACCCATGGCGCGCGTTGACCAAGCGCTGCGCCGGGAAGGAGATTCGATGACTGCTGTTGCAGAGGCACCCTCGCGGAACGGGGATGGGCCGAAGCGCGATGCCGTCCGCTACCGCGAGGTGGTCAAAGCGTCGATGAAGAAGTACGAAGTCGGCCCCGGAGGCGTCGCCCGGCGCGTCGAGCCCAAAGGAGCCGAGGTCGACCAGTTTCTGCTCGAATGCCAGCTCCGCGAACTCGAGCCTCTCGCCGGCCAGATCTACGCCGTTTGGGAGAACGGCTCGATGCGGGCCGTCGCGACGATCGACGGCATGCGCTTGCTGGCTGAGCGCACCGGGCTCTACGAGGGCCAGAACGACCCCGAATGGTGCAACGCTGAGGGCAATTGGACCGACTACTGGTCGGCCGAGGACGTTCCCGTCGCCGCCCGCGTTCGTGTCCACCGGAAGGGTGCCAAGGTTCCGACCACCGGCACCGCCAATTGGCACGAGTTCGCCCCCCACGGTGACGCCGGTGCCGACTCGTTTTGGAACAAGACGAGCGGCAAGCCCGCGCACATGCTGAGCATCCGAGCTGAGGCGCTTGCCCTCCGGAAGGCCTTCCCGGCCCAGCTCTCCGGCCTCTACACCGCCGAGGAGCTGGGGATCTCGCTGGCGGCGATCGGCGGGGCGGACGAGGAGCCGAGCGCTCGTCCCTCCGCGGTCGCGCACGACATACCGCCGAGCGCCGGCGCCCCGGAGGACTCGCCGGTGGACCCGACGCTCCCGGCGCCGACTCCCGTCGTGCAAGAGGCGGCTTCGGTTCCTCCCACTCCAGTCGCACCGGGCGCCCAGCCCCTCGCGCCTCAGAACGAGGGCCCCTCGGTCATAGTCGACGAAGCTGCTCGGCAGCCCAGCGGCGCGCCTGCTCTCCCGGCGACTAAACGCACCCTGGCCGAAGTGCTTGCCGGCGGGGAGTACGAGCGGCTTCGCAACGAGTTGACCGAGGCGCTCTTCGACCAGATGCCAGACCGGCTCACCGATCAGCAGAGCCACGTTCTCGTGGGGGCTCTGAACGAAGCTGAGGAGGCCGGGGTGACGCTGGTCGAGCTCGAACGGGTGTGCAAGGTTGCCGTGAGAGAGGGCAAGAGCAACGTCGAGGCACGCTCGGGGGCGATCCTGAAGTGGATTCGCGAGCGCTGGGATAAAGCCAGGGCAGAGGCGAGATCTGCCACCGACGGTGACGCCTCTCCACTCGAGGGCGCCCGCAACGAGGTGCCCTCATCTCCGGACGAGGGCGGGGCGGACCTTCGGCGCCAAGCACCCTCGCTCCTTGACGCCGACCCAGGGCCAGAAGAGCGGTGACTCGCCGCCACGGCAAGCCCCCGGCCCGGACCCCTTTGGCGGCCGATTGAGGGAAGTCTTGTTCTCCCTCGAGGCCGGAACGCACTGACGCGCCGCTCGGCGCGCCTGCGGAAAGGATTTGAGATGAACCGACACCGACCTATGGGACCGGGCTCTGTGCCCTTTTCCCGGAGGGCCGGACGATGAGCGCCACCTTCGCCGATCTCTTTTGCGGCGCCGGTGGTACCAGCGATGGTGCCCGGAATGCTGGCGCGGAATGCAGGCTGGCGATCAACCACTGGCCGCTCGCGACCGAATCGCACGCGACGAACTTCCCGTACGCCGACCATGACTGCAACGACGTTTCGGCGCTGACGACGGCAAGGATTGAGTCCTACCCCTACACCGACATTCTGCTCGCCTCACCGGAGTGCATCAACCACTCATTGGCGAAGGGGTCGCGCCGTAGTAAGCCACGGGCTTCGTCTCTGTGGGAGGACGGCCCAGCCGGCGACGACGAGCAGGACCGCTCGCGGGCGACGATGTTCGACGTCTGGCGCTTCGCCGATATCAAGAAGCGCCAGGGCCACCCGTACAAGGCGATCATCGTCGAGAACGTCGTCGATGCCTGGAAGTGGGGTCCGAACGACAACGGCGCGACGTTCCAGGCTTGGCTCGCACTCGGGAAGTCGCTCGACTACGAGTTCGAGATCGTTTTCCTCAACTCGATGTTCGCCGGGGCGGTCCCGCAATCGCGCGACCGGATGTACGTGGTGTGGTGGCAGAAGGGGATGCGCCGACCGAACCTCCACGTGGAGCCGCTGTCGTGGTGCCCGAAATGCGAGCGGCTGGTCGACGGCCGCCAGACCTGGAAGAAGCCGGAGCGGCCCTGGGGGCGCTACGGAGCTCAGTACTTCTACAGCTGCCCCGCGTGCGCGGGCGCGGTCCTGCCCGGCGCCTACCCGGCGGCGGAGGCCATCGACTGGTCGCTGCCGGCGGAGCGGATCGGCGATCGTAAACGACCGCTCGCACCCAACACCCGGAAGCGGATCCGCCGCG
>JBFXEM010000382.1:0-3149 GCA_050180135.1 Solirubrobacterales bacterium
TCCTTCAACGGCGGCGTCCACGCCGCCGGCGAGGCGGCAATCGATCCGCGCGCGCTGGCCGGGGCCCTGGCCGCGGCCCTGCGCACGGCCGGCGGCGAGCTGCGCACCGGCTCGGAGGTGGTCGACGGGATCTTCGAGGGCGAGCGCCTGGCCGGGGTGAGGACCGCCGCCGGCGAGGAGCTGCGCGCCGGCGCCGTAGTGCTCGCCAACGGCGCCTGGTCGGGCGCGACCCCGTGGCTGCCCGAGGATGTCCGCCCGCCGGTGCGCCCGGTCAAGGGCGAGGTGGTCGAGCTCGGCGCCCGCGGAGGCGAGGCGCCCTGCAAGCGCATCCTCGCCTCCGAGCGCGTCTACCTCGTTCCGCGCCAGGACGGCCGGCTGATCGTCGGCGCCACCGTCGAAGAGCAGGGCTTCGACACCACCGTCACCGCCGGCGGCGTCCACGAGCTGCTGCGCGAGGCGTACCGCCTGCTCCCCGACGTCGCCGAGATGGAGCTGCTCGGCGCCGTCGCCGGCCTGCGTCCCGGCACCCCCGACAACCTGCCCCGGATCGGCCCCGGCGCGGTCCCCGGCCTGGTGCTCGCCACCGGCCACTACCGCAATGGCATCCTCCTGGCGCCCCTGACGGCCGACGCGGTCGCCGCGGAGCTGGCCGGCGAGCCGGCGCTCCTGCCTTTTGTCACCCAGAGGGTGACAAAAGGCAGGAGCGCTGACCCGGGCAAGAGCGCGGAGGCGGTGCCACGATGAGGATCGAGCTGAACGGCGAGATCCGGGAGCTGGCAGCGGGGGCGACGCTGGCCGAGGCGGCGCGCGAGGCCGGGGCGCCGGAGTCGGCTCGCGGCGTCGCGATCGCGCTCGATGGCGAGGTGGTGCCGCGCGGCGAGTGGGAGGCGACGGTGCTGCAGGAGGGGCAGGCGGTCGAGGTGCTGGCGGCGATCCAGGGCGGCGCCCTGGATGCCGAGGAGACCTGGGAGCTCGGCGGCCGCCGCTGGACCTCGCGGCTGATCGCCGGCACCGGTGGCTTCCGCTCGCTGGAGCAGATGGAGGCGGCGCTGGCCGCCTCCGGGACCGAGATCGTCACCGTCGCCCTACGCCGGATCGACCCGCAGGCGGGCGGCTCCGTGCTCGAGGTGATCGACGACCTCGGCCTCTTCGTCCTTCCCAACACCGCCGGCTGCTACACCGCCCGCGACGCGGTCCGCACCGCCAAGCTCGCCCGCGAGGCCTTCCAGACCGAGTGGATCAAGCTGGAGGTGATCGGCGACGACCGCACCCTCTACCCGGACGCGGTCGAGCTGCTCGACGCTGCCGAGCAGCTGGTCGCCGACGGCTTCACGGTCCTCCCGTACACCAATGACGACCCGATCCTCGCCCGCCGCCTCGAGGAGGCCGGCTGCGCCGCGGTGATGCCGCTCGGCTCGCCGATCGGCTCCGGCGCCGGCATCCGCAACCCGTACAACATCGCGATCATCACCGAACGGGCCAACGTCCCGATCGTCCTCGACGCCGGCATCGGCACCGCCTCCGACGCCGCCCAGGCGATGGAGCTCGGCTGCGACGCGATCCTCGCCGCCAGCGCCATCTTCGGCGCCGAGCACCCGACCGGCATGGCCACCGCCCTGCGTGGCGCCGTCGCCGCCGGCCACGGAGCCCGCCGCGCCGGCCGCATCCCCCAGCGCACCCACGCCGAGGCCTCGACCGCCTACGAGGGAATCCCCGACTTCTCCTGAGCATCTACGATGGGCGCCGCGCCCCTGTAGCTCAGTCGGTTAGAGCGGCGGCCTTTTAAGCCGCGCGTCGCGGGTTCGAATCCCGCCGGGGGCATCGACCTGCTCGGTCAGGCGCGGCCTCGCTTCGAAGCCGCCCTGCCGGCCTCTTTGGCGGCGGTCACCGCCGCCGACCCCAGCTCCTTCGCGGCGCCGGCCGCTTTTGAAGCAGCCCGCTTCAGATCGGTGCCGCTGTCCTTCGCTTCGTTTTCCTTGCGAGTCGCCGCGGCCTTCTTAGCCGCGGAGCTGCGTTCGGCTTTGGTCTGTTTGATCATTGTCCATCCCCTCTTTCTGATCTGAGTCGAATAGGCGGAAGCTGAGCCTGGCCTCGACGCCGCCCGCTTTGCAGCGAGGACAGGTCTCCGAGACCGAAACGACCGTGGCGTTGAAGCCCGTGCCGCAGTTCTCACACCTGAACATCTCTCCTCCAACGCCGCCAGCCTCGAAGTGCCTGTTCGGCCCGTGAGTTCGGTGCGGACAGCGATGCTGGTCTACCCGGCCCCTGGTCGGGGGAAACGCCGGAGGGGGCCTGCCCGTTTGCGCGCCGACCCGCCGCGGGTACCGGGCCTCCCGATGGCCGTGAAAGCAAGCCCGCCCCGCGGTCGGCTGCGTCGCTCCGACTGCCGCCGTGAGGGAATCGCGCGGCGCCGCAGCGGGCGCGGGTTCAGCTACCGCGACGCCAACGGGGAGCGGGTCGCCGACGAGGAGACCCTGGAGCGGATTCGCGAGCTGGCGATCCCGCCGGCATGGAAAGAGGTCTGGGTCTGCCCCGACCCGTTCGGGCACCTGCAGGCGACCGGGATCGATGCCGCCGGCCGCAAGCAGTACCTCTACCACGAGCGTTGGCAGCAGCGGCGGGCGCAGCGCAAGTTCGAGACCGTCCGCGAGTTCGCCGCCGCCCTGCCGCGCCTGCGCCGCGCGGTCACCGCGGACCTGCGGCGGCAGGGGATGCCACGTGAGCGCGCACTCGCCTGCGCCGTGCGGCTGCTCGACCTCGGGTTCTTCCGGGTCGGCGGTGAGGTCTACGCGGAGGAAAACGAGAGCTTCGGATTGGCCACGGTGCGCCGCGAGCACGTCTCCGTCAGCAAGGGCGAGGTCGTCTTCGACTTCCCGGCGAAGAGCGGCCAGCGCCGCGTGCAGTCGATTCGCGACCCGGCCGCGGTGCGGGCGATCGAGACGATGCGCAGGCGGCGCGGCGGCCCCGAGGACCTGCTCGCCTGGCGCCAGGGACACGAGTGGCGGGACGTCCGCTCCGCCGACGTCAACGCCTACATCCAGGCGAAGATCGGCGAGGGATTCTCGGCCAAGGACTTCCGCACCTGGCACGGGACCGTGCTGGCGGCGGTCGAGCTCGCCGGTGAGCCGGAGCCGGGCTCCGAAGCCGCG